>JAISDF010000213.1 GCA_031265025.1 Spirochaetaceae bacterium | reverse complement strand
CGAAATCAAGGCGGAACTGCTGCGCCGCTACAATGCCGGCCTCCGCCTGGGGAGAATAAGCGTCCTCTATTTCAATGAATTTATGATAATAGAATAGACTTGTTCGACAACCCGGTTGGTTGTCTCACAAGTCTTGCAAAATGTTTCACATTTTGCGGTTTTCAGCGGAAGTTGTTCGGACACTTGAGGTTTCCGAACAACTCTAATGAGGCTGTCCGCTTTCCGTAAGCAACTTTTCCCCCTGGCCGGGGTCTAATAAAAACGAGGCTACCAACCGGGGTATCTCACAGATCCAATAGACCGGGGCTTTGTTTTGCGTTATATTTGAACTATCGCCGTTTTCGACAAGAGGTTTTCCGCGTATGGACCAGATCAAATCAACAGCCGCCCAGATCATCATCGCGCTGATTCCCATTGTGGGTATCGTGATGGGTTCTGTGGTTGTGTTCTTTTATCTTCTGTGGAATCACCGGCGGAAGGTGCTGCTCATCAAGGCCGGGCAGTACAGCCGCCCTGATTTTGATCTGCTTTCCTTCAGCCTCCTCGCCGGACTGCTCCTGGTATGCGTGGGGGTCACCATTTCGGTGTTTCTCGCGGCGTTCCGCGGATTGGACCTGGCGCTTCTGGGCGGCATTATACCGCTTGCCATTGGAGCCGCCCTGATCGTATTTTACAGGATGAAGCGCGGCAACAGGACTTCATGAAGCGGGAGGAAGAAGCCGATGATCTTTTGATCATAAGGGAAGTCCTTTCAGGCGATGTTGGGGTGTTCCGCCTGCTGGTGCTGCGTTATGAGAAAGCGGTATTCAGCATGGGAATGAGTTTTTTTCATAACCGGGAGGATGCCTCTGACTTTTCCCAGGAGGTATTTCTCAAGGTATTCAGGAACCTTGCCCAGTTCAGGGGCGGGTCCCGTTTTTCAACCTGGCTGTACCGTGTCGCCTATAATACGGGCGTCAACGGAATCAAGCGCCGGAAGGAGTACCGGAGTCTTGCCGAGGAAGACGCGGTCCCTGATTTTGACACTCCTGAAAAACGGACCATGCTTGTATCCGCGCGGGAGGCGGTAAGACGGGCGGTAGAAGGGCTGCCGGAACGGTACCGTATATGCGTCGACCTGTTTTTCTTCTATGACCGTTCATATCAGGAGATTGAGACGGTAACCGGATATCCGGTGAATACCATAAAGTCTCATGTATTCCGGGCAAAGAAACTCCTTCAGGAAGCGCTGGGGGACGTATGGGAATCATAGGAGGACAGGGTGCGCTGCGATGACATTGTGAATTTGGTGATAGACCATGACGGGGATGAAGAACTTTCTTTTTTCAAGCGCTTTCTTGTTGAGACGCATCTTTTCTTCTGCCCCCACTGCGCCTCGGCGCTGCGCCGCTGGCGGCTGGGCCGGGACCTGCTTGCTTCTTCATGCCTGGACCCTGAACTGAACAGCGGCTTTGAAGTTCCCGGCCTCAGCGACGCGATCATGGAGCATATTCTCGCCGAAGCGGAGGATGACTCGAGTCTGCCGGGCGCCGAGGTCCTCTCCTTTCGCCGCTGGGTCATCGCCGGCTGCGTCATTGTGGCCTCCCTGGTTTCGGTCTTTTTCTGCCTTGATTTTATGGAACTTTTCGCCGTGTCAGGTTTATCCCTGATGATTCCCATGGGCGTAACCATAGGCATCATTATCAGCGCCTACAGCGCCCTTTTCATCGGCAGCCATCTCAAGGAACTCTCCGAGCGTTTCAGGCTGCATTAGTTTTTTTAGCTACCAGGCCGTAGACACAAAGGGCTGTTAGAGACTAGTCTTGCTTTATGAACATATCCACCTATACCGTTAAACCGAAACTTCCGGTTTCCCTGAAACCCCTTGAGGAAATCGCCCGGAATTTGTGGCTTTCCTGGAATTTTGACGCGGTTCAGCTTTTTATACGCCTGGACTATGACGCATGGCTCAAGTCCCAGCAGAATCCCATCAGAACCTTGGGCATGGTGAGTCAGGACCGGCTGGAGAAGGCCGCCAAAGATGATTCTTATCTCGCGGCCATGAGCGAGGTGTACGGCCGTTTCCAGAAGTACAAAAAGGGAGAAACCTGGTACCGGGGCGCCAAAAAGGACGTGGTGGCCTATTTTTCCATGGAATACGGGATGGATGTGTCTCTGCCCATTTATTCCGGCGGCCTGGGGATTTTGTCCGGGGACCACATGAAGACTTCTTCGGATATGGGCCTGCCGCTGGTCGGGGTGGGGCTGCTTTACAGGCAGGGATATTTCAGCCAGTACCTTAACGCCGATGGGTTCCAGCAGGAGAGTTATCCCGAGAACGACTGGCATAATATGCCGGTGGACCTCAAGACGGACAAGGCGGGCAATCCTCTCAGGATTTCGGTAGATATGGCGGGTCAGGAGGTTTTTGCCCAGATATGGGAAGTCAGGGTGGGGAGGGCGAGCCTCTACCTTCTTGACGCAAATATCGAAGAAAACACCCCCGAGATACGGAATGTAACCGCCGCCCTTTACGGCGGGGACAAGGAGACCCGTATCAGGCAGGAGATTCTGCTTGGTATAGGCGGCATCAGGGCGCTCCGGGCCCTTGATATTAACCCCGGCGCTACCCACATGAATGAAGGACATTCGGCCTTTCTGGGCCTTGAGCGCATGCGGGAATTTATTCAGGACAAGGGCTTTAGTTTTGCCGAAGCCCAGGAAGCGGTATGGCCGACGAATATTTTTACTACCCATACGCCGGTTCCCGCGGGAAACGAGCGCTTTGACATAAGCCTTATGGAGAAGTATTTCCACGCCTGGCCCCAGATGCTGGGTATTTCCTGGAAAGATTTTCTCGGTCTCGGCCGCGTGCGGCCTGATGACGACCATGAGACCTACTGCATGACGGTTCTGGCCCTTAAACTCGCGGCCTATGCCAACGGCGTGGCGAGGCTTCACGGCAAGGTGTCCCGGATAATGTGGAAGGACCTGTGGCCCGGTCTTCCCCTGGAAGAAGTGCCCATAGGCCATGTAACAAACGGCGTTCATCCCCGTACCTGGGTGTCAAGCAATATGACGGATCTTCTTGACCGTTACTTCGGCCCCCATTTTGACGAGGAGCCTACGGACCTTGCTATATGGGACCGTATGGACCGCATTTCCGATGAGGAACTGTGGCGTACCCACGAAAGGCGGCGGGAACGGCTTGTGGCCTTTGCCCGGGACCGGATCAGGCAGCATTACCAGCGTACCGGCGCTGTGGAACGGCGCATCCAGCAGGCCGAAGACGCCCTGTCGCCCTATGCCCTGACACTGGCCTTTGCCCGCCGTTTTGCCACATACAAACGGGGGAACCTTCTTCTCAGGGACCCTGAACGGCTGCTCCGCCTGGTGCGGGATAATGACCGGCCTGTCCAGCTTATTTTTGCCGGAAAAGCCCATCCCATGGATATGCCCGGCAAGGAATTAATCCGGGAGATACTTCATTTTGCCGATAAGTACGATGTTACAAGCCGTATTGTCTTTATTGAAAACTACGACATCACCGTTGCCCGCTATCTTACCGGCGGCGCCGACGTGTGGCTCAACACACCCCGCAGGCCCATGGAAGCGTCAGGCACCAGCGGCATGAAGGCCTCGATGAACGGCGTTCTTAACTGTTCCATACTGGACGGCTGGTGGGATGAGGCCTATAACCCCAATGTGGGCTGGGCCATAGGCCAGGGCGAAATATATGAGGATACCCAGCTCCAGGACGAGATAGAGAGCAAGGCCCTCTACGACCTCCTTGAGCGGGATATAATTCCCCTGTTTTACCAGCGGGGCAGGGACGGCCTTCCCAGGGAATGGATCAGGCGCATGAAGTCCTGTATGCGGGAAATAGGCCAGTCTATGTCCAGCCATCGCATGCTCATGGATTATTCAAACCAGTTCTACTTTCCGGCCCTCAAAAACTACCGGCGCATGGCCAAGGACGATTTTGCCGAGGCCAAATCCATAGCGGCGTATATCCAGAAACTGCGGGGCGCCTGGGGCAGCCTGCGCATCAACCGGGTCGAGTCCAACGCCAGGCCGGTGATGCACCGGGGCGACGCGCTTACCGTAACCGCCTCCATAGAACTTTCCGGCCTCAACCCCGATGAACTCCGGGTGGAGCTTTTCCACGGCACGGTTTCCAACCAGGGCTCGGCCATAGAAAACCCCAGGCGGGCGGAGATGAAACCCGCGGGAAACGAGGGGAGCGTATACCGTTTCCAGGTTCGTATAGAATGTGAAGATACCGGACGTCAGGGACATACGGTGCGCATACTTCCCAAACATGAAGGGCTGGTAAGCCCCTACAAGACCGGGCTGATTAAATGGGCTTAACAAAAAAGGCCGTTAGGCCTTTTTTGTTAGTGAAGTTTGGCTTCGCCAAACTTCATGCTTTGGTTTGTTGAAACTGTCTTTTCCCTACTGGTACATAATGATATACGGTCTTGGGTCCAGGGAGAGGACTTCCCTGGGCTCAAGGAGCGGTTCGTCATATCCCGCGCCGGGTGTGCCGAGGTTGTAGAAGAGCTTGAAGCCCTTGACCGGTATGTTGACCGCTCTGGCGTTATACGCATAGGATGAGCGCTTTATGGACGGGCTGCCAAAGCCGTCGGCGCAGTGAACCAGCCTGACTTTTTCAAAATCGCTCCGTACCTCTTCGCGGTTCCGTATCATTCTCCAGTTAAACTGGTGAATGACCAGCATGCGCTCGCCGGGTATCTTGTGTTCCCTTATATAGTCTTCCATGACACTCTGGGCTTCGTTGATTTCAGCCGCGCTGACGCTGCCTATTTCTTCCATGGGCTTTTCGGTGCGCCATTCAGGGTCAAGGGCCAGATGCACATTGGGGTAACGCAGATAGGGGAACATTCTTTTAAGAGAGTCAATCACACCATAGCGGCCTATCTGATGGTCCAGGAAGATGAGTATGTCGTGGTCAAGGGCATACTGGATATAGTTTTGGAGCACCGCTTCATTGAGTATACCTATCTGCCCTTCCGGCCAGACGGTTCCGTAGATTATATAAAAGGCTTTCTTGATGCCACGGCCGTTGTTGATTTCGCGGTATTCATCGGCGAGGGCGGAGAGCCGCCTGTCCAGTTCCTCAAGAGGATAGAGACCCAGTATGCCCATGCGCCGGGACAGGGGATGGCCGTAAAAGGCCAGTATGTCCTGGTTAAGAAGCAGGGACCTTTCATCCTCAATCCTGGTGGTCAGAAG
>JAISDF010000206.1 GCA_031265025.1 Spirochaetaceae bacterium | reverse complement strand
CTCATCGCCTCAATACGCTCGGTGGCCGGATATTACGCCGAAGCCCAGGCGGCCCTCAGGGAAGCCCTGGGCTACGACCGCCGCGCGGAAAACAGCCACGGCCTCGGCACGGACTGGCTTGCCATAGGCGACATATACGCCAGGACCGGCGAGGCCGCGCTATCCGCCGCCGCCTACCGCCGCGCCGCGGATATCTTCCGTTCCATAGACTATGAGGAAGACGCCCTCAGGGCAGAGGCGCGGCTGGAAAAAACGACAGGCGAAGCGCCTTAGCCGAAATACCTCTTATGCAGACCCTTGAAGCCGCAGCAGTGGCGGGCTTCGTCTCTGGCCATTTCGTGGACTGTGTCGTGAATGGCGTCATAGCCCCTTTCCTTGGCTCTCTTGGCAATATCGAATTTGCCGGCGCAGGCGCCGTGTTCGGCCTCGATGCGGAGCTCAAGATTTTTCTTGGTGCTGTCGGTGATTACTTCGCCCAGGAGCTCGGCAAATTTGGCGGCGTGTTCGGCTTCCTCAAAAGCATAGCGCTTGTAGGCTTCGGCGACTTCGGGATAGCCTTCCCGCTCGGCGACCCGGCTCATGGCAAGGTACATGCCGACTTCGGAACATTCGCCTGTAAAGTGGGCCCTGAGGTCATCAATAATATCTTTCTCAACGCCCTTGGCAACGCCGACAACATGTTCGGCGGCAAAGGCGCCCCCGGCGCTCTGCTCCTTGAATTTGGCCGCTGGGGCCTTGCAGGTGGGACAGAACTCAGGCGGCGTATCGCCAGTGTGTACATAACCGCATACCGTACAAACCCATTTCTTCATAATAACTACTCTCCGTTAGAAAAATATACTATCGGCTTAAAGCCGCAGTTGTCTTTGTGCGTTCCGCGCAGCGCGGGCAGAGGCCGTTGAGGATCGTTTTCCTGAAATCAATGGTAAAATCGACCGCCCCTGCCTTGCGCGTCAAAAGTTCGGCAATTTCGTCATCCGGGACCGGGAGGTCCAGCACCGCCCCGCAGCAGCCGCAGACCAGATGGGGATGGGGGGCCACAACGCCATCAAAGCGTTCCTCGCCGCCGACCACACCCACGGAAACGACCAGCCCCCTGTCCCTGAAATAGTTGATATTCCGGTATACGGTTCCCAGGGAAAGGCTGGGCATGCGGGGTTTGAGTTTTTCGTACACCCATTGGGCTGTGGGATGGGAACTGGTTGACCGTATAAGCTCCAGAATGGCATCCCGTTGTTTGCTGTTTTTGCGTGTTCCCAAATTCACCATGTATAACCCCTTGACTAAATCAATAATAATAATCATTATTGTTATTGTCAAGAGGAAAAATTGAAATTCTGAGCTGTTTTCAGGTTGAAGTTCCGAAACGGCCCTTTTGACGCGGTTTTGCCCGTGGTAAACAGCCCTATGGCCGGACAAGCCCGCTATTGAAAGGCCCTTTCGGTCCTGTTATGATAAACGCACGGTATTTGCGGATTTATCTGCAACCGGCAGGGTTGGTGAACCAGTCCAATCATACGGGCCGGTTTTATCCGATCAGGTTTGACTCCGGCTCCCGGAAATGTACGACTTCTTGAATTGCGAGGTAGCATGGCTTCTTTAGGAATTAATATTGGCTCTACAAGCCTGAAAATGGTTCTTGCCGAAAATGGCAAAACGCTTTGGTCCGCGTCGACTCCCCATGAAGGGGATTTTGCTTCCGCCGTGCGGAAGCTGCTTGCCGAAGGCAGGGTTGAGAAGGGAACGCCCGCGCTGGTTACCGGCAACGAGGGGCGTTTTATGTTTTCCGTCGCCGGAACCCTTGAGCCCCTCTGTGTTGAGGCGGCGCTCAGGACCCTGGACCTCAGGGCCAACGCGGTAGTCAGCATGGGCGGCGAGGATCTGGTCGTGTATTCCCTTGACGGCGAGGGAAAGATCATCAATAACTTTTCGGGGAACAAGTGCGCGTCAGGCACCGGTGAATTCCTCAAGCAGCAGCTTGCCCGCATGGACATGACGCTCAAGGACATTGACAAGGTCAGCGACAATGCCAAGGTCTATACGCTTTCCACCCGTTGCTCTGTTTTTATGAAGAGCGACTGTACCCACAGGCTCAACAAGCGGGAGGCCACCAAAGAAGACATTGTCCTTTCCCTCTCGGATGTTATGGCTGTCAAGGTCATAGATTTCCTCAAGCGGGCCAAGGTCAACTCGGGCAGGGTAGTGCTGGCCGGGGGCATTACCCTGAACCGGCATATCATTCGTTTCATACAGGAGAAAGCTCCGCAGATTGAATTCATCGTCCCCGATACCGCCCCGGTCTTTGAAGCCCTCGGCGCGGCGGTGCTGGCCGAAACCCTCGGTTCGCCCCTTCCCGAAACCGGGAGGCTCCTCAAGACCAATGAGATACGTTTCGGCGCTCTCGGCGCCCTCAGGGACTGGCAGGACAAGGTAAAGGTTTTTGACAAGGCCGGCGGCAGGGTTACACCGGGGCGGCGGTATATACTCGGCGTTGACGGCGGGTCTACCACGACCAAGGCATGCCTTGTGGATATGGAAAGCGACGAGGTTGTGGCGAGCCACTACGGTCGTACCCACGGGGACCCGGTCAAGGCCCTCAAGGAATGCCTTGCGATCCTCCAGGAGAAAGTCATCGCCGACACCGGGGATAAAAAGATTGACATACGCCTTGTGTCCGCCACAGGTTCTTCGCGGGAAATACTCGGCGTGTTTCTTGAGACTCCGGGCGTGTACAACGAAATCATTGCCCACTCTGTGGGAACCACTTACTTTGATCCCGGCGTGGAAACCATCTTCGAGATAGGCGGCCAGGACGCCAAATATGTGCTGCTCAAGAACGGCGTCCCCATTGATTACGCGATGAACGAGGCCTGCTCCGCCGGGACCGGCTCTTTCCTTGAGGAATCGGCTTCGGGGGACCTTTCCATACATTCGGCCAGGGACATAGGCCCTATAGCGCTTAACGCCGACGCTCCCCTTAAATTCGGCGAGCACTGTTCGGCCTTTATCAATTCGGACATACGCAAGGCGGTCCAGCAGGGCGCCTCAAAAGAAAATATCACCGCCGGCATAGTCTGTTCCATCGTGGCCAACTATCTCAACCGGGTAGTGGGCAACCGCACCATAGGGGGCAAGATATTCCTCCAGGGCGGCGTGGCCAAGAACGTGGCCGTGCCCCTGGCCTTTGCCATGATGCTGGAAAAGGAAATTCTCGTTCCCCCTTCGCCCGAACTCATGGGCTGTTTCGGCGTCGCCCTGCTTGCCAAACGCAAGAACGCCGAAGGGCTCCTTGAGGAAAAGGCCGTTGACATTGACGATCTTTTGTCCCGGGAAATAGGCTATGAGCGGGTCTTTACCTGCCGTTCCTGCGACAACTACTGTCCCATACAGGTGCTTTCGGTCGGCGGCGCGGAAGGGCGCAAGTACATGTTCGGCGGCCGCTGCAACAAGTACACCAATATGCGCAAGGCCGTCAAGGATGTGCCGGTTTTTGACTATGTTGAAAAACGGCAAAAAATGCTCTTTGAGGAATTCGCCGCGCCGGAATTGGCCGGGCCCGCGAAACGCGGTTTTGTTGTCGGCATTCCCCGCTGTTTTTCCACCCATACGCTGTATCCCCTGTACAGTTGGTTCTTCCACGAACTGGGGATCAAGACCTTCCTTTCTACCGAAGTGGCCCACGGCGGAGTCGCCAGGGCCGAGTCCACCTACTGCTTTCCCGCCGAGATCGCCCACGGCGCGGTGCAGGACTGCCTTGACAAGGGCGCCGACTATGTGCTGCTTCCCCATTTCAGGGACATGCCCAGCTATGAAAAAAAGGTCCACGCCAATTTCTGCCCCATCACCCAGAGCCTTCCGTATTATATAGAAAAGGCCTTCCCTGATGTGGACAAAAAGCGTTTCCTGCCTTTGGTGGTGAGCTTCAAGTTTGGTGAGAAAAAGGCCCTGGAACTTTTCTCCCTGACCACGGAACGGCTTGGCATAAGCGCCGCCGAAACCCGCGCCGCTTTTGAAAAAGCCCTTGCGAAACAGAACGCCTATTTTGAGGCGGCCCGTGTCCTCGGCAGGGAAGCCCTCGAAGAAGCCCGCAAGGCCGACCGTCCGGTGATCGCCCTTTTGGGCAGGCCGTATAACGCCTTTACCCCGGAAGCCAATATGGGCATACCCCGGAAGTTTACCACCAGGGGCTACTCGATAATTCCCTTTGACATACTTCCCTTTGAGGACGAAGAGATTTTCCCCAACATGTACTGGTATTACGGGCAGCAGGATGTCAAGGTATCGCGGCTCCTCAAAAACGAGGATAATATCTACCTCACCTACATAACCAATTTCTCCTGCGCGCCTGATTCGTTCATACTTCACTATATCAAGTGGAACATGGGGCAGAAGCCCTTCCTCGTACTGGAACTGGATTCCCA
>JAISDF010000202.1 GCA_031265025.1 Spirochaetaceae bacterium | reverse complement strand
CTTGAGGACAGGGAAACCATTGACGCCATGATTCTTGAGGAATCAAAGAGGTCCGCGGAAAGCGGAAAGCCCCTTGACTTTAAAAAACTCCTGCGGCGTTTTTCCGCCCAGGGTCCGTCCCCCGAAATACCCGATGCCGGCTCCATAAAAAAGCGCCGGGAAAGGTTCAGGGGGCTGTAGATGGGCCGTTTCGTACTTGCCCTCATGCTTATGGGCGCGCTCCCCCCCCTTTGGGCGCAGACTCCGGGCTTTCCCGACATGGCGGCCCAGGGTACCATGGAAGTGCCTGATCCTCCCTCAGGCCCGGTGATTCCCTTTATCGATCTTACCATACGCAATCCCGAATCGGGCCGGGAAGTGGCCTTTTCGGTGCAACTCCTCCTCCTCCTTACCGTTCTCTCGCTGGCGCCGAGCATCATCATACTGATGACCAGTTTTCTCCGCATTTCCATAGTCCTTGATTTTGTAAAACGGGCACTCTCGCTCCAGCAGGTTCCTCCCAACCAGGTCATACTGGGCATTTCGCTTTTCCTCACGATCTTCATCATGTGGCCCACCTTTACAAACATCTATGACAATTCCATACGGCCCCTTTCGGCGGGGGAGCTTTCCGTGGAAGAAGCCTACCGCGAGGCCGAAGGTCCTTTGAGAATTTTCATGTACAGCCAGATGCGGGGCAATCCGGGGAACATCAGGCTCTTTATGGCCATGCGGGGGCTTGACCGGCCCAATACCCTTGCCGATGTGCCGACCTATGTGCTTATCCCCGCCTTCATACTCAACGAACTTACCGTGGCTTTCAAAATAGGGATACTGCTTTTTATTCCCTTTATCGTGATTGATATGGTGGTGGCCAGCGCCCTCATGTCCATGGGCATGATCATGCTGCCGCCGGTGATGATTTCCATGCCCTTCAAGCTCATCCTCTTTATACTGGTGGACGGCTGGGGTCTCCTGACGGATCAGATGGTCCGTTCTTTTCAGTAGGGGTGAAAGGTGACTATAGGGGATATAACCAGTCTCCTGCGGGGAGGTATTTTACAGGTGCTGCTCATGGCCTCGCCCCTGTTGTTTACCGCCCTTATCGTGGGTCTTGTGGTGGCGATACTGCAGGCCACGACCTCGATACAGGAGCAGACCCTGACCTTTGTGCCCAAGGTGATTGCCATACTGCTGGTTCTGGCCTTTCTGGGCGGATGGATGTTCAGTTCCCTGGGGGATTATACGGTGCGGCTTTTCCGCATGATTCCCTCGATGGTACGTTAGGAGTTATGCGGTGCGGAGAACGGCAGCATGATTGAAGGAACCATACTCAACGATATACTTTCCGCCGCTCCGGCTTTTCTCCTTATCGCCGCCAGAGCTCTGGCCATTATGGAGACCGCGCCCCTGCTTTCCTCGGACGCAAATCCCCAGGTGGTAAAGATAGCCCTGGCCGGGTTTGCCGCCTACGCGGCCTTTCCCGGCGCGCTGGTCAGGACCTGGGAGCTTCAGGCCTTCAATATGACTTTTGTGTTTCTGCTTATAGGAGAGGCCCTTATAGGGGTGATTACCGGCTTCTTTATCACCCTCATCTTCTCGGCTTTTTCCACGGCCGGCCAGTTCTTTTCTCTCCAGATGGGTTTCGGCGCTTCGGAAACCTTTGACCCCCTTTCGCAGATAGAGAATCCCCTCATGGGCCAGTACCTCAACCTGGTGGCCATGCTGGTCTTTGTCAGTGCGGGGGGGCTCAGGACCCTCTTTCTCGGCGGCTTCTGGCGTTCAATACAGTCCCTGAGCGCCCTGAGCCTTGTACAGGGCCGGGAACATTTTCTTTCCATGCTCCTTTCCGGCCTTACCCGGCTCTTTCTTGACGCCATGATAATTTCCATGCCCATACTGGGAACCCTTTTTCTTACTTCCCTGGCGACGGGGCTCATTTCCAAGGCCGCGCCCCAGATCAACATACTTACCGAGGGCTTTCCCATTTCCATTACCGTGGCCTTTGTCCTGATTCTGGCTACCATGCCCTTTATGGTCGAGGCTTTCAGCAGGGTCATTGATTCGGGCTTTGGCAGCCTTGAAACCCTGTTTATCAGGACCGGTGTTCCCATACGCGGGGGAGGCGGCCTGTGATACTGTTTGACGAAGGCATTGTGCCTGTGCCGGTTATAATGGATCTCCAGTGGTTCGCCGCGGAGGATGAGGGCCGTACCGAGGAACCGTCTGAGTACAAGATACGCAAGGCCAGGGAAGAAGGCCATGTGTCGAAGAGCCAGGAGCTTGTCAGCGCCCTGGTGCTGCTGCTTCCCGCCCTGATGATACTTTTCCTTGCCCCCTATATATTCAGGACCTGCGTGGAGATGCTGCGCTTTTATTTTACCAGGGCTGTTGAACTTGACCCGGCCAGGGACAGGATAATCGCATCGAGTTTTTTCTCGTTCCTTGTACGGCTTTCCCTTCCCATAGCCCTCACGGCCATGGCGGCGGCTGTCTTTGCCAATCTGGTGCAGACAGGCCCGCTTTTTACCGTCAAACCGCTGACGCCTAATTTTTCAAAAATAATTCCCCGTTTCGGCGACTATTTCAGGCGTACCCTGTTTTCCATGGAAGGGCTGTACAATTTCGGCAAGTCCCTGGTAAAAATGGCCCTTATAGGAATGACGGCTTTTTTCATCATACGGTCAAGGATAAAGGATCTTGCCAATCTCCAGACCGCGGGCCTGTGGACCTCGGTGAGTCTTGTCGCTTCCCTTGCCATACGGATGATCATTATTGCCGCCCTGCTTCTGCTTGTTCTTTCGGCGCCCGATATACTTTTTCAGCGCTGGCGCTACAGGGAATCCCTTAAAATGACCCGCCAGGAAGTCAAGGAAGAACGGCGCATGTACGAGGGAGATCCCCTGGTGCGGTCAAAGCTGCGCCAGAGGATGCGGGAACTGCTTTCCGCCAATATGGCTGTCAATGTGCCCAGGGCCGATGTGGTTATCACCAACCCGACCCATTTTGCCGTTGCCCTGGAATACAGGAAGGACGCCATGCCCGCCCCCAGGGTAAGCGCCAAGGGCGCCGACGAACTTGCCCAAAGGATAAAGCGCATAGCCCTGGACAGCGGCGTGCCCATAGTGGAGAACAAACCTCTTGCCCGTTCACTCTATGCCGAAACCGAGATAGGAGACATAGCGCCGCTGCGCTTTTGGGAGGCCCTTGCCGCGGTTCTTGCCTCTGTCTCCAAAATTAATGAAGAGCGCCGAAGGGCCGAAGATTTGGGAGCGTGATGAAAGATGTCTGATATGAACAGTCAGGAAAACGGCGGAAAGGTATACGATATAGCCATAGCGGTAGCCGTGGTGCTGGGTATCATGATGTTTATCGTGCCCCTGCCTACGGTAATCCTCGACGCCCTTATGGCCATGAACCTGATTTTCTCGCTCATAGTGCTGCTCCTTGTGCTGTACAACAAAAAAGCCGTTGAGTTCAGCCTTTTTCCCTTTGTGCTGCTCATGGCTACGGTCTTCGGCCTGGTGCTCAACATATCATCCACCAGGCTCATCCTTACCAGGGGCGCTTCCTTTGACGGCCGCATGATACGGGCCTTTTCCTCCTTTGTGGTAGGTTCGGGCGGTTCCGAGGGCCTTGTGGTGGGCTTTATCATCTTTATCATCATCATCGCCGTTCAGGCCGTGGTTATCACCAAGGGCGCTTCCCGTGTTTCGGAAGTGGCCGCCCGTTTTACCCTGGACGCACTGCCGGGCAAACAGATGGCCGTGGAGGCCGAATACAATTCAGGGGCCATTACCGAAGAAGAATTCAAATCCCGCAAGCGGGAGATACAGCAGGAATCTGATTTTTACGGCGCCATGGACGGCGCCAGCAAATTTATCTCGGGCAATGTCAAGGTCGGTATTTTTATTACCGTCATCAACGTATTGGGCGGTTTTATAGTAGGCGTGGCGCTTCACAATGAACCCCTTGCTTCCGCCCTGGGAACCTATATTACCTTTGCCGTGGGCGACGGCCTTTTGAGCCAGTTCCCCGCCCTGCTCGTTTCGGTAGCCATGGGTATCGTTGTTACCCGTTCAGCCTCGGCCGGGGATACCCTCAGTTCGGTCATGATAAAACAGTTCTCCCGGGACGCCCGTGTGTACGGCATAGGAGCGGGTGTGCTTGTTCTTTTTGCCCTGCTCCCCGGCTTTCCCTGGTATGTGCTGATACCCATGGCGGCTCTGCTGGGCTTTTACGCCCTCAAGGTAAGCAGGGTGAAAAAGGCCGATTTTGAGAAGATGCGGAGCAAAGAGGCCGAGGCCATGAAGCCCAGGGACGAGAGCGCCGAAATGTCGCCGGTCGTTCCCCTTGACCCCCTTTCCCTGGAACTGGGCGACGGGCTCATACCCCTGGTTGACCGGGACAAGGGAGCGGAGCTTCTTGAGCGGGTGCACCGCATACGCCGTGAGTCGGCCCTGGACCTGGGGCTGGTGATTCCCCGTATCAGGATCATCGACAACATGAGGCTTGAGCCTTCGGAATACTGCTTCAAGATCAAGGGCGTTGACGTGGGCAGGGGCAAGATACGCATGGGCTACTATCTGTGCATCAACCCCGGGGGAATCAAAGAAGAAATTCCCGGTGAAAAAACCAGGGACCCCGCCTTCGGGCTTCCCGGCCTCTGGGTGAGCGAAGACAAGCGGGACCAGGCCGAACGGGCCGGATACACGGTGGTGGACCCGCCCTCTATCATCGCTACCCATCTGACCGAAATCATCAAGCGCTATGCTTCTGAACTTTTGGGCCGTCAGGAGACCCATGCCATACTGGAGACCTTGAGGAAGGAATATCCGGCGGTGGTTGACGAGTCGCAGAAGGTCCTCAATCTCGGTGAAATTCAAAAGGTGCTCCAGGCCCTTCTGGAAGAACAGGTGTCCATACGGAATATGGTTGCCATACTTGAGGCCCTTGCCGATTACGCGCCGGTTACCAGGGAAACCCGCTTCCTCACCGAAAAGGCAAGGCAGGCCCTGGCAAGGCAGATATGCCTTCAGTACTCAGGCGAGGACAGACGGCTTAGGGTGCTGACCATCAACCAGGTGCTGGAACAGAAGATCATAGAAAGCCGGGTGGAAACCTCTTCGGGCGTTATGTCTGCCCTTGAGCCCGCGGTACAGCGGGAGTGGATCAAGGCGCTGTCCCGTTCTGTCGCGTCGGTGCAGGAACAGGGCTGGGCGCCGGTGCTGCTCTGTTCCGAGGCGGCGCGTTACCTGGTCAAGTCATCGACCCGGAGGGAGCTGCCCGATCTGGTGGTCCTTTCGGTTCCCGAGATTGTCGCCGATATCATCGTTGAGCAGATAGGCGAAATAAGCCTTGAGAGTATGGCCGCTTAAAGGAATGGGCATGGAAATAGTAAGCGAACAGGCTGAAACCTATACCGAGGCGCTGCGAAGGCTGAAAGAGAAATTCGGCGGCCGTTTTGTGGAGATGCAGCACCAGAAAATCAGGCGCAGGGGCCTTCTCGGTTTTTTCGGAAAGGAGGGCGTGGAGGTGAAAGGCTATATACGGGACTATGCCCCGGGCTTTGCCGCCTCTCCCCAGGCTTCCTATGCCCAGGCGCCGGGAGTTCCCCAGGCGAAGGTGGGGAGCCTTGCCGAGGAAAAGGAAAAATTCATCGCCGCTTCCAAAAAAGACCCTACCCTGCAGGTGCTCCTGAGTGAAGTAAAGGATATCAAGAAGCAGCTTGAAAAAAAGAACGACAGCCAGGCGTCTCCTTCCCACGGTACTATAGACAGGCTGGCCGACGCTCTGGCGCTTAACGATTTTTCCCCCGCCTATATCAGGCATATTACCGGGCGGGTAAAAAAGGAGATTACCCTTGAGGCCCTTGACAATTACGAGGAAGTGGAAGAACAGGTTGTGGACTGGATAGGGGAGAGCATACGGATTCACGATGAGGAAGCCTTTCACCTCAAGCCCCGTATTCTTGTTCTTGTCGGCCCCACCGGGGTAGGGAAGACCACAACCATAGCCAAACTCGCCGCCATGTACAATATAGGCGGTTCCGCCGCCCGCCCCCTTTCCGTAAGGCTCATAAACATAGACAATTACCGCATAGGGGCAAAGCAGCAGCTTGAGACCTATTCTTCCATCATGGACATTCCCCTTTCAAACATAACGAGCCATGAGGAACTGAGAAAAACCATAGCCCTCTATGCCGGAGACGCCGACCTCATACTTGTCGATACCATAGGCAAGAGTCCTCAGGACGGCGTCGAGCTTGCCAAAATGAAGCAGCTCCTTTCGGCCTGCGGTTCCCGGTCCGAGGTGCACCTTGCCCTCAGCGCGACCACCAAGGCCAGCGACATCGGGGACCTTCTGCGGCAGTTTGAACCCTTTGGCTACCGTTCCGTAATCATTACCAAACTTGACGAGACAGGCAGGGTGGGCAATGTGCTGAGCGCCCTCTGGGAAAAGGACAAGGCCGTTTCCTATATCACCGACGGGCAGACCGTGCCGGTGGATATACGGAGGGCTTCGGTGGTTCCCTTTCTCATCAATTTAGAAGGTTTCCGCATAAACCGTGAACGTATAGAAAACCGCTTCCCCGGCGCGGACGCGGAAAAAATCAACTGGAGACAATGATGGCAGATCAGGCTGAAAAACTGCGGGAATTGATGAAGCAGAAAAACCGGTCGGCGAACAAAGAAAGCAAAAAGACCCCCGAAAAAACGCCGCGCCAGACAAGAATCATCACCGTTACCTCAGGCAAGGGCGGCGTGGGCAAGACCAATATTTCGGTAAACATGGCCCTGGCCTACGCCCGCATAGGCAAGCGCGTGATAGTCATGGACGCGGACCTGGGGCTGGCCAATGTCAATGTTATGCTCAACGTTATTCCAAAGTTCAGCCTGTACCATGTGATACGGAAGCAGAAGACCATGAAGGATATAATACTCCAGACCGAGTACGGCATCAGGATAGTGGCCGGGGCTTCGGGATTTTCGCAGATAGCCAATCTTTCGGAGGAGGAACGGCAGAATTTTATTGACGAGCTTAATACCCTCCAGGACGCGGATATCATCATCATAGATACCAGCGCGGGAGTATCGAGCAATGTGCTTGACTTTATCGCCGCCGCCGATGACGCGGTAATCGTTACCACTCCCGAACCTACGGCCATCACCGACGCCTACGGCATCATCAAGATAATCGCCACCGAGATTGACAGCCTTAACATGGGGCTTAAACTTGTGGTAAACCGGGTAAAGAGCGTGGCTGAGGCGAAAAGGGTGGCGGACCGCATGACCAATATAGCCGGGCAGTTTCTCAACCTCAAAGTCGATTTCCTCGGGTTTATCTACGATGACCCGTCGGTATCCCAGGCGGTGCTCCGCCAGAGGCCCTTCCTGGTGGTGGACCCCAAATGCCGGGCGTCCCAGTGCGTACAGCACATTGTGGGCAGGCTCGAAAAGAGCGAATCCAGGGAAAACGGCGGCTTCGGTAATATGCTGAAACGGCTTTTCGGCCGTTCCTAGCGGGTGTTGGAGGGAGACGGTGTTCAACCTGAAACTGAGCGTCATAGCCGCGGGGGCGGCCTTTGTCCTTTCGCTTGTCATCGGCATCATAAGCCATGCCGGTTTTGCCTATGCCATTATCAGGGCGCTGGTTTCAGGGGGGCTTTTTTTCTTTCTCAGTGTTTTTGCCTACTGGGCCGTAAGCCAGTTTGTCCCCGAATTGCTTGATTTAAGCCAGGGCGACGCCTCCGGCGGCGACGGGCTCCCCATGCCCGGTTCAAACGTGGATATTTCGATTGATTCTTCGGAAGATGACGATACCGGCATGCTTCCCCCCCTGGACCAGCAATATGTTGAACCCGGCGGGGAGGGGGAGCCGAAAACAGAGCGGGCCGGGTTTTCCGCCGCTCAGGTCCCTGATCCGGGACAAAAAAGCGCGAATACCGGAACAAACAATGCGGCGGCTCTGGACCAGGGCGGTCAAAACGGATATACTAATGGCGGGACACTTGTAGACGCCGAAGACGCGGGCGCGGAAAGCGATGGGGCCGGGGCCCCGGTTCTGCCCGAAACGGACGGCGCGGTTGATACGCTGCCTGACCTTGAGCTCTTGTCTACGGCCTTTGTCCCCCAGGAAGAAGAACCGGGCGAAGAGGCCTTTGTTCCCGCGGATGCCGGAGGAATATCGGGGGCGCTTTCTTCGCCGGGCAAAAAGCCCTCAACCGGGCAGGCTGATTTCAATGTAAAAGAGATGGCCCAGGCCATACAGACTATTTTAAAGAAGGACGAGAAAGGATAACCAATGGGGAATGTCCTTGACGAGCAGACAGAAGAAGCACTCTGGGTCAAATATCGTAAAACCAGGAATCCCGCAATACGCGAAGCCTTTATCAAGCAGTACGCTCCCCTGGTAAAATATGTCGCCGGCAAGGTTGCCGTAGGCATGCCCCACAATGTTGAATTTGACGACCTTGTGGGTTTCGGGGTATTCGGGCTCCTTGACGCCATAGATAAATTCGATCCCAATAAAAACGTAAAGTTCAAGACCTATGCGGTAACCCGCATCAGGGGGGCGATTTTTGACGAACTCCGTTCCATCGACTGGGTGCCCCGTTCGGTGCGCCAGAAGAGCAAAGAAATTGAGGATGCCATAAGTTCCCTGGAAGCCCAGCTTGGAAGGACGGCCTCGGATCAGGAAGTGGCCAATTCCCTGGGCATGAACGAGGATGAATTCCTCAAGACCATAATGAAAATTTCAGGGACCTCGGTGCTTTCTTTGAGCGATGTCTGGTTTTCAGGCGACGAAAACGACAAGGTGTCCATAGGCGAGAGCATAGAATCGCCTTCGAGCTACAACCCCGACGTTATCGTCGAAAAAGAAGAAATCAGGCGGGTCATTATCGAATCCATCAACGAGCTTCCCGATAAGGAAAAAAAGATACTGGTCCTGTATTATTACGAGGACCTTACCCTTAAGGAAATAGGCCAGGTGCTTGAGGTAACCGAATCCCGGGTATCCCAGCTCCACACCAAGGCCATACTCCGCCTCCGTTCCAAACTGACCAATATACGCAAAGGCATAGTATAACACAGGAGAGGACATGGTAGATTTTGTCCAGCTTCAGGGACTCATGAAAGAACGCTTGGAGCGGGACAGGGCCATACGCGCCGTGGACGCCCTGGGCGCGACGCTTGAGGACGCCGTGGCCGAGGCCTCTGTTCTTTTGGGCGTATCCCTAAGGCGCATTGAATACGAAATCACCGAACGGGGTTCGCCGGGCTTTCTCGGTACGGGCAAAAAGGACTGGAAGATACGGGCCTATGAGAAGGCCGTCAGGAAAAAGGCAAAAAAAGGCGGCGGCGGTTCAGAGGACGAGGAAGCGTTTATTTCCCCGGTGATAGAGGACAGGGACGGCGACGCTTTTGTGTTCCTCAGCCATGAGGGGGCCTTTCTCAAGGTTACTCCACCGGTGGGCAGGGGGAGGCGGGCCAATGAGTCCCACGCCATGGACGCCCTTCACGCGAGGAATGTCCAGGAGATAGACGAAAACACGGTCAGGGAGACGGTGCGGCAGGCGTCGGGTGTCTATGTCAAGGCCGGAACCTTTGCCGTAAACCCGATGAACGACGCCATAGTCAGCGTCGAAATCAGCGCCCAGGAAATGAAAGGGTCCATCTACGTTACCCCGCCCGGACCCGGCGGCTGCGATCTTTCGGCTGAAACCTTTTTAAGCGTTCTCCACAACAACAATGTAACATACGGAATCAACGAAGTGTTCCTCAGGGAATTCGCCGACCGGCCCCGGTACAAGGAAGCGGTGCTTGTCGCCGAAGGCACGCGGCCGGTGAACGGCAATGACGCCTATATGCAGTACAATTTCGAGACGGACCAGAGCAAGGTAACGCTCAGGGAAGGGGCCAACGGCAAAGTTGACTTTAAGGACCTCAATATCATTCAGAATGTGGTAGAAGGCCAGCCCCTGGCGAAAAAAATAGACCCCCAGCGGGGCGAACCCGGCCACACGGTAAGCGGCAAGATAATTCCCGCCAGGAACGGCAAGGACATAGTTCTGCCCCTGGGAAAGAATGTCCATGTGGCCGAGGACGGGCATACCATTATTGCCGACATGAACGGCCAGGTAGTGGTGGCCGGGGCGAAAATAAACGTCGAGCCCGTGTATACGGTAAACGGCGACGTAAACCTCAAGACCGGAAACATCATATTCCTCGGCACGGTGATTATCACCGGCAATGTGGAAGACGGCTTTTCGGTCAAGGCGGCGGGCAATATAGAAGTCCACGGCACTGTTGAAAAGGCCGAGCTTGACGCCGAAGGGGACATCATTGTTTACCAGGGCATTACCGGAAAAAACGAAGGATCGGTCAAGGCCGGAAGGTCCATCTGGGCCCGCTTTATCGAAAACGGAACCATAGAAGCGGGCAATATGGTGGTCGTATCGGACGGCATAGTCAATTCCCAGGTTGACGCCAACAAGCGCATTATATGCCAGGGCAAGCGGGCCCACATAGTAGGCGGACGCCTCAGGGCCTCTGAGGAAATCAACGCCAAGGTCATAGGCAGCCCCATGGGGGGCGCCGAGACAATCTGCGAAGTGGGCTATGACCCCAGGGAAAAGGCGAAACTTGACGTACTCCAGGAAAGCAAGGCCGCCGCCGAAAAGCAGCTTGAGGACATTCAACTTAACCTCCAGACCCTTATCAATATAAAGAAGCAGCGGAAATCCCTCCCCGAGGACAAAGAAGCCTATATGCGCGAACTTATGGATAAACGGGAAGAGCTTACCGGAGAACTTTCCAAACTGGCCGGGAACCTTGAGGAAGTGCAGAACTACCTCAACAACCTCAAGACCAGGGGCAAGGTTTCGGCTTCTTCCAAAGTTTATCCCGGAGTCAAGATCGTCATCAGGGATGTCAGGGAAGATGTCAGAAACGATTATAAGGCCGTTACCTTTATACTTGAAAACAGTCTGATACGGGTTACCAAATACGAGGAACCTGACGACGAGGCGAAGCGAGGTCCCGATGGCTATACAACCAATTGACCTGCAGACGCTGTTTACCCAGATAGACAAGGTGGGCAAGTCCCAGGCTGAACAGCGGGAAGGGCTGGCAATACAGCAGTCCCTTCAGAGCGTCCAGATGCAGAAGAAGAACGACATAAGGAATGAATCGGTTAATGAGTCCCGCGATCCGGGAGAGGAAGGGGCCGAGCGCGTCAGGGACAGAAACGCCGAAAACTCTGGTGGGGAAACGGAACGGGAGCGGAAAAAGCGGGAAGAAGACGCGGAAGACCTGCCGCTCCCGGTGATCAAGGACACCTCGGTAGGCAAGATCATTGACCTTTCAGGATAGAGATGAACTGGGCATATTGGGTTTTTTCCGGCGTTCTTATACTCTGGGCCTTGACCTTTCTGTATTTCAGATCCTACATAAAGCGCCGTACCGCCGCCGGCCGCATACTCACCGCGTTCCGCGATGAGGTAGACCAGCTTGTCGCCGAGATAAACGCCGCCACCGACAGGGACCTTTCCCTCATCGAGGACCGCGTTACCAGCCTCCGCAGGCTCCTGGATGACGCCGACAAGCGGATAAAGCTCCAGCATACCGAACTTGAACGGCATAACACCCAGGCGGATGCCTACGCTGCCCTGGGCAGGCGCTATGTGGTCAAAAACGGGCCCGTGCCCTTCTCCCCCCCGGCCCCTGAGCAGGACAATGCCCCTGAGCAGGATGCCCCGGATGAAGCCGTTCCCGTTCCCGAAGCAAGCCCGGTCCCGCGGCCCCGTTTTATCCGTTCAAGCATACAGATTGAACCGAAGGAAACGTCCTTTGCCGAGCAGGTGATGGACCTGTACCGGGGAGGCTTTGCTCCCGACCTCATCGCCGGAAAACTTGGTTCAACCATAGCGGAAGTGGATCTGGTAATAGCCCTGAGGCGGACGCCCCAGGGCCCGCGGGGCCCCGTGTTCATGGGACCCGAAGAAGCTACATCTGGAAACGGGTCCCCAGGGTAACGCCAAAGGACTGGTCGTTAAAGTTGTACAGCCCCGAAAGGTCTATCTTGATTACGGAAAGGTTAAAGGCAAGGCCGCCGAAGAGCCTCATGCCCCACTGGGTATTTTTGATAATCGACGAAAAACCGCTTGCCCCGTCGAAATCTATGGGTTCAAGGCCCGCGCTGTTTAGTGCGCCGTTTATAATGGCCTTGTGGGTATTATTCAGGGTGGCACCATCGTATTTGAGATCGGAAGTGATTTCATAACCGGCCTTGGACCAGCCGTGGGTGAGGCCAGCGCCCAGATAGGGGGTAATGATAAGAAAGGTCTTGGAAATCTGGGCCTTTATGTCCAGGGTGAGGGTCTGCCAGGTAAATTCGGCCCTGGGGCTGGCAAGTTCAAGAAACTTGCCTGTCTCAACTTCATAACTCTGGCCTCCCGCGATATCAATGCCTATGCCGCCCTTCATGTAGTTAAAGCCCACGCCAAGGGACAGCTTGGGCAGGGCGGCGTTGCCCTTGAGTATGGCGTAGCGTATATCGCCTCCCACCATGAAGTGGTGGAGGTCAAAGTCATCGGAGACCGAAGGCAGGGCCGCTATCTTGATACCCAGGTCAAAGGGAAGCAAAAAGCCCCCTATGCGGCCCTCGGCGCCAAAGCCGGGGTAGGGAAGCCTGGAATAACCGCCCGGCACGTCGGAATACATGGCGTTTGCCAGGGTTTTGATGTCCCCCGAGTCAAGTACGGTTGAACCGAGAAAGACGCCGACGCCGAAGTGGGGTGGGACGCCGATAAGCTGGCCTATATAGGCGTCGGACCAGTTAAGGCCCATGGTCGAGTTAAAAGGCAGGGCCTTGGCCATGGCAGAGGAGAATTCATCTACCCCCCTTTGTAAATCGGTGATTGGTTTGTAGACTTGGGCAAAAAGCGCGCCCGCGGCAAGGGTAAAAATAAGGGCTAAAACCAGTATCTTCCTGTTATTCATAAAGGCCTCCCGACCTTCCCGGAAAGTCCGGGACTATGACAATCTAAAATTGCCCTTTCGAAACTTTCGTTCCGAAAGGGCCCCATATACTACTTCAATTATATCCCTTTTTTGGGAAAAAACAATCGCACCCTAACGCTTTGCCTCGGTGAGGTCGTTGGCGTTGAGGATGAGCACCGAGCCGTCGTCCCGCTGGGTGAGGAGCATGGTTCCCTCAAAGAGCAGCGCCGCCTGGGCGTGTACCGTTGCCGAAGACCTTGCCTGGCGTTCCAGACTGGTGTTGAACCTGGACAGGTAGAGCTTGTCCGAGACAACGCTTATGGCGTAAAGGTTGTCGCCGTTTACCCAGAGAAGGCTCTGTGGATGTATGTCGTCGGCGCTCTGGGCCTTCATCTCAAGGCTGTCGGGGCTGAGTTCTATGAGCCTGATGGCCCCCGGCCCCCTGTTTTCTCCGGCCACGGCAAAGATACGGCCGTCTATGAGGGTAACGGTGCGGCCGCTTATCGTATGGAGGGTGGACGCCCTGAGTTCCTCGCCCGTGGCGGCGTTTACCCTGACAAGGTCGCCGAGACTGGTATCAGGCCCGGTAAACCTGACAGCCAGCATGGTAGCCGCCGCTCCCGCGCGGGCGTCCTCCTGGGCTATAAGTTCCTGCTGATCCCTGGCTATCTCCTGCCTGTCCTCCTGGGCTTCGGCGGCCTTTTCCCCGGCGAATTCCTCAAGCCTTTCGGCCTCGCTTCTCTGTTCTTCAAGCTGCTCCTGCTGCTGGGAAAGCGCCTCTTCGCGCCGTGTTGCTTCTTCCTCGCGCCGCGCCAGTTCTTCAGCCTGGGCCTGAGTCTGCTGAGCGCCCTGTTCCTGCCTTTCCTGGGCTATAGCTTCCCTTTCCTGTTGGATAGCCTCTTGTTCTTCCTGTATGCGCCGCTCTTCTTCCTGAATAGCCTCCCGCTGGTACGCGGCCTCCTCTTCGGCCTCTCCGGCCTCCCTTTCCTTGAGGTCAACCATATCCCTGCGGCTCTCTATGCCCCGGTCCTCTTCCCTGCGCATCTCCTCCACCACTTCCGGGGAGGAAAGGGAGCCCGTGTCAACGGCGCTGAGGGAACCGGGCCTGCCCGAAGCCAGAGGTATAACCATAAGGGTACGGCCCGGCCATTCATCAAAACGTATGGAAAGCCCGGCTTTATCCGAACTGAGATTGCTTAGCACGGGACTCTTGTACCGGGTGTTGAAATACTCCCAGTTGCCCCTGAATACGGCGTTGTAGATGGTAACATATTCGGCCAGAAGCGCCGCGTCCCTGGCCGAGTATTTATAGGCGCTCTCAAGGTAGCCCTGGATAATGAGCCTGAGATTCCGTATATGATCAACGCCCACATCAACGCCGAGCCCGAAAATATCCGCGTCTATCTTGTTCCCTTCGGGACCCGAAACCGAGTGAATGACAAAATACCTGTTTCCCCCTCCGGAGCGGGCCGCTCCCCCGGACAGCGCGGCGCCAAGGCCCGTTCCTATGGCCTTTATCTGCCCCAGGGTTTCTATACGGGCATGGGGCCCTTCATAGTTGATAAAAACTATGCGTTCCTGACCCTGCTTGAGTTCCTCATCGTCAACCTGGGCGCCGGCCCAACCCGAGGCGAAACATATAAAAAGAAAAGAAAAGAAAGCCGATTTCAAAACCCGGTTCATTTTGAAATAGTACCAAGGGTGTTTGTTCATGTTTTATACCCCTTTAGGCAGGCCGCGGCCGTGCCTGTAAAGAGCATACTACGTATCACCAGCGAAACACAAGGAGTTTCTTTCGCCCTCTGCTGTTTTGAAAAGGTCTTTTACCGCAAAACAGACCGCTTCGCGGTGAATTATAAGGAGAATAAGGGGAAGGGGGGCCTGTTTCCACACCGCCGTTGGCAAACAGCCGCCGCTGTCGCCCGGCCCCCCTACGGCCGGGCCAAGGTCCCGGCCTACCCTCTAAGTGGGGCGGGGCGGCGCCATGGATCTCCCCCGCGCAAGCGGGTTCTTCTGTAACCATTGCCGGCCGCCGAAGGTGGCCCCCTGCGCGGGAGCCTTGCTTTACAAGTCTCCCGCTACCCCCGGTGGGGCCGGATGGCGGGTTGTGGCGCGAGAAGCTACAATCTCTATCGTGAGAATGAACGGAAGGGCGTTCTTATATACTCTAGCGAACTTCTTTGACGTGGCGGTAAATTTCTTTTTTAGTTATCTGAGGGGACGGGTTCTTCCCTGGCCTCCTCAACCGTCAGCGTGATATAGCTGTTGACCGTGTTGCTGTCCCTTATGGCGCTGCCGTCCCAGCCGCCGCTCCGGAAACCGTTGCCCCAGGTATCGTCGTCGTC
>JAISDF010000032.1 GCA_031265025.1 Spirochaetaceae bacterium | reverse complement strand
CGGGGCTGGCCGAAGAAACCTTCGGCGTATTCAAGGGGACTGTAGACTGCCTGCCTCATAAACTGGCTGTCCGAAATGGCGCTGTGGTAAAACTTGCATCCTGTAGGGCCGTTGAGAATGGTACAGCCGTCCCTGACGCCCTCCAGGGCGAACAGCGCCCCTGTGAAACTGTCAGGCGCGATATTTTCTGTATAAAAACTCATCGTCCCTCCAGCCTTCCTTTAAATTCATTTTGATAATGCCGCTCCAGCGTTCCGCCAGTTTCAGCCCGGACAGGAAACCCGCCGGCGGGCTTAACGGTATGGTGTCCGCGAAAGCCGCAAGTTCCTGATCCTGGGAACCGTAATTTGTAAGGTAAAGATCGGGCCTGATACGGGTAATGTCCTCCCGGCGTTTAGCTTTGTCGTAGGAAACGCGCAGTTCCCCGATGCGTCCGGCAAAAACAGTCTTAAAATTATTGTCCTGGGAATAATCGAGAATGCCCACAAAGGCGATTTCCATGGAAAGATCCAGGGCGGCGCCGAGTATCCAGTCAATGTCCTGGTTATAGGTAATAACCATGAGACGTTTTCCCGCAAGATGGGGCTTTAATTTTTCAATCCCCTGGCGGTAAGGTTTTTCAAAATCCGCGATAACCGCATCGGTCTCTTTATCACTTTTGTTAAAATACGCGCCCAGTTTCCGCACCCATTCGCGGCTTTTCTGAAAACCCACAGGAAGGGGATCATCGAAAAATTCCGCTCCGTATTCGTTCTCAAGGAAACTCCTCACGGCGCGCCCCATGTAATCGCCCCAGGCCAGGATGTTGAGCCGCCCTTTTTTGAAACGGCGTATTTCTTCCGGGGAGCTTTGGCAGATAAAACGGCAGTTCAGCGTCAAGCCAAGGGCGCCGAAAATTTCTTCCCCAAAGGCGAAACTTTCAGCCAGGGCGTTAGTTTCCGATTTTTCGGCCACCATGTTGACGGTGTTGTCTTCGGGTTCAAGATTTCTGTCGATAAGGGCCTTCCCGATTTCCATGTATGCCATGATGATACCCTGAAGGTAGTCGCCGGCTATGTTGCCGTCCGCGAGGATCGGCACGATTTTTGTTTGCTTATCCTGGAGATCCAGTACCGCGCGTATATCGTCGCCTATGATACCCGCCGGGCAGGTGGTCAGAATAAAAATGACTTCCGGTTTTTCCGCCTTGATTTGGGAGATCTTTTTCCGCAGTTCCTCAAGGCCGCCGAAGATCATCACCCCCTCGTTCATTTCCGAGGAGATCACCGGCGGCGCGGACACGTAGGGCAGAACAATCCCCCGTTCCAGAAGAAAACGCCGGGAAAGGGAAGTAATGCTTTGATACGTGATGTGGGCGCAGCTTTCCGGCCCGTGGGCGATACTGACGCTGGAGCCGATTTGGGTGGTTATGCTCATGGCCCCTGAAAAGGCGCAGCCGTAGAGGGGCTCCCGGTTCACAAGGCTTTTTGAAAAGTAAGACGGTTTTTCCCGGTCCTCTGTTTTTACCGTTTCCGTGTCTTGATCCGCGCCGGTTTCGGGAGGGACGGAAACAAAGGACGGGGCTTCCGTCCTTCCGAGGATTTTTTCCTCAAGCTCCTGGTCCGAAAGGGGCCGGGCGGGATAAAGCTCATGGGGGCTGAATATAAACCGCGCAAGGTTTTTGAATTTTCCGGCTTCCGGCGACTGTGGGAAGGCTTCCACAAGGCACCTGCCCTGAGCCTCGCTTTGGGAAAACAAATCGCTCCGGCCAAAACATTCCAGCAGCGGAAGGCCGACAGCTTCGCAGAAACAACGGACGCGGATATCTTCCTCGCCCAGTCCCCGGGAGTTGAGAATCACGCCGCCGGCCCGGCCGTAATCGCCGTCGTAATTTTTCAGGCCCCGCAGTATGTTATTGGCCGCGTAAATCGACATGAACTCGCCGGAGCTGATGATGTACACCTTCTCGGCGTAATCCCTCCGTATAGGCACCGCGAAACCGCCGCATACCACATCGCCCAGCACATCGTACACCACCGCGTCGTAGCTCCGGCTTTTTACGCCCAGGCGTTCCAGGAGCTCAAAGGTGGTAAGGATACCCCTGCCCGCGCAGCCCACCCCCGGCTCGGGGCCCCCGGCTTCGACGCAGTGTACGCCGAAAACGCCCTGATGCACCACATCCGCAAGACGGCATTTGTCGGGGCTGGTTTCTTTCAAATAATCGAGAACCGTAGTGATACGCCTGCCGTGAAGGAGCAGCCGCGTTGAATCGTGTTTGGGATCACAGCCAATCTGAAGGACTTTTTTTCCTGCCAGCGCCAGGGCCGCCGAAAGATTCGCCGCGATAGTGGACTTTCCGATACCGCCTTTTCCGTAGACCGCGAATTCAGCCATTGGTATCCCTCCACTTTTCCAGGGATTCGAGCATAAAGGCGCGGATGTCCATGGAATAGATTTTTTTCAGGGTGGAGCCGTTGAGGACTTCGGCGGGGCTGCCCCGGGCGGCCAGGGTTCCTTCGTACATGAGGGCGGCGCTGCCGGCGAAACGGCGTACCAGGTTCAGATCGTGGAGCGCGGTGATGGCGGTCTTGCGGTTCTCCCCGGCCCATTGGGAAAGGTATTCCAGGATCTCCGACTGGTGCTTTAAGTCCAGGTGGTTTGTGGGTTCGTCCAGGAGTATGAGATCCGGGTCTTGCGCGAGGGTTCTGGCGAGAAAGACCCGCTGAAGCTGGCCGCCCGAAAGTTCGGT
>JAISDF010000241.1 GCA_031265025.1 Spirochaetaceae bacterium | reverse complement strand
TTTCCCAGGTGAATCCTGCCAAGGCCGACAAGGTCGAGGAAAAGAAGTCCGATGACAAGAACGGCGGGGGTTCGGAAGAAAGCAAATGAGCAAGCGTTACCGGTTTTTCATTATTCTGGTTGTGGTGGGAATCTGCTTTGTGTTCCTGCTTCCTACCATACGGTGGTACTTTCTGACTCCCAGGGAAAGCCAGGTTTTGGCCCTTGCTTCCCGGGAGCAGATCAAGCTCTACGCTTCCCGTACGGCCCAGGTGGATCTTCAGGCCCTGATTCAGGACGCCAGGGACGACAAGGAACTGGCGGAAAAATTCTCCTTTCTTATAACAACGGCCAGGAAATATAACAAGCAGTACAAGAGGCGGAATCCCGATGTATGGAATTCCCGCGGCCTGCTCCAGTCCTTTCCCGGCAACGCGGAGAGCGCCCCGGCCCTGGTTCTTGACGCCATTGAGACCAAATACCGCGAAGATATTTTCGCTCTCAAGAGGCTCCAGTCCAGCGCGGTGCAGTTGGGCCTTGATCTTTCCGGGGGCATGAGCATAGTGCTCCAGGCCGATATGGCAAGCCTCTCCGCAAGGCTCGGCAGGTCCCTTACCGACGCCGACCGCAGCGACGCGGTGAACCGGGCGCTGGAGGTGCTCAACAGCCGCATAGACCGCTTCGGCCTGACCGAGCCGGTGATACGGCGCCAGGGCGAAGACCAGATTTATGTGGAAATTCCCGGAACGGCCGATCCCGAGCGCATCAATTCCATCATCATGGGCAAGGGCGGGCTTGCGTTTCATATTGTGGATGAGGAAGAGACCGCCCGGTTCTACCAGTACTATAACCAGCATCCCACCGATACCTTCAACGCGCAGGGCGAACTCATTAACCCCGAAATTATTTCCGCCGATACGGTGGTCCGGGGCGTATACGAAAAGGACCGCTACGGCCTTGATGAATTCAAGGAATATACGGTGATAAAGAAGGCTGTGGGTCTTGACGGCAACCACATCCAGAGCGCCGTTGTTGACCGGGATAATATTGAAGGGACCCCCAGGGTGAGTTTTCAGCTTGACAGCGAGGGCGGGGAAATTTTTTACCAGCTTACCTCGGCCAATGTTGACAAGTCCCTGGCCATAGTGCTTGACGACCGGGTTAAATCCCAGGCTGTCATCAGGGGCGCCATACGGGACTCGGTGCAGCTTTCCGGCAGGGGCATAGGCCAGGAAGAGGCCGAAAACATAGCCCTCATACTGAGAACCGCCGCGCTTCCCGTTGAGCTGGAAGTTGTCAATCAGCAGAATATCGGCGCTTCAATGGGAGAAGACGCCATAAACCAGGGCTTTTGGGCCCTTGTCGGGGGACTGGCCCTGGTGATGGTTTTCCTCCTTGTGTTTTACAAGGAGGCCGGGGTCAACGCGGTGATAGCCCAGCTTTTGAATTTCTATCTCATGGGCAGCATACTCTCGGCGTTTAACTTTACCCTTACCCTGCCGAGTATCGCCGGGTTCATACTCACCATAGGCATGGCGGTTGACGCCAATGTCATCATCTTTGAACGCATAAAAGAAGAACTCCGCCAGGGCAAGGACCGCAAGGCCGCCATAGGCCTTGGTTTTGACAAGGCTTTCTGGGCCATCATGGACTCCAATATCACGACCTTTATAGCCGCCCTTTTCCTTTCCCAGCTCGGATCGGGTCCCATTCAGGGCTTTGCCGTGAGTCTCGCCGTGGGCGTATTCTCCTCGGTATTTACCGCCCTCTTTGTGTCAAAACTTCTCTTTGACTTCGGAAGCGACGTGCTGAAACAGCGGAAGATTGCCATACTCTGGGGGAGCGGAAAATGAAGCGCGTAATTCCTTTTTCAAAGTACTTTCTGCCTACGGCGATATTCTCAACGCTGCTGGTTATCGCCGGTATTGCCGGATATATAATCATGGGGGGCTTTAACCTCGGTGTGGATTTTCAGGCCGGCCTGCTCCAGGAAGTGCAGTTCGTGCCCGGGGCCCTGAGTCTCACCTATTCGGGCCGGGGCAACGCCACCATAGCCATTGACCGGAGTAAAATTGATATTACCCTCTCGGGCGCCGGCGTTGACGCGCTGACTCATTCTTTTCCTTATGGAACCTACAGGACCATCGGCGAGCTTTGCCTGGCCATGGAAACCATAGAAGGCCTTTCCGCCCTTGCCCCGGAAACCGGCGGCGTTGCTTCCCAGTGGCTGGTGCAGAGCGCCAGGGGCGATCCCCAGTTGGGAGAAAACCCCTATGTGCTCCACTACCTCAATCCCGATTCGGACCCTGTGTCCATAGAGGATGTGCGTACCGCCCTGCTTCCCCTGGGTTCTGTTTCGGTCCAGGTGCTGGGGCGGCCTTCCGAGCGCCGCTTCATGATACGCATGGAAGATCAGGTCCTTGAGTCCGGGAACGAAAGCGGCGGGGATCAGGTCCGGCAGGATCAGGCCCAGCGGGTGATTGATTCCCTTGAGCATAACTTCGGCGAAGGCGAGGTGGCTATAATCAGGTCGGACTATGTTGGTTCGCGTTATTCCAAAAACCTCACCGACCAGGCGGGCCTGCTCATGGCCCTGACCCTGCTCCTCATCCTGGGCTACTGTTCCCTGCGCTTCAAACCCCAGTTCGCCATAGGTGCGGTGCTGGCCATAGTGCACGATGCCTTTGTCATGGTGGCCTTTATAGTCTGGACGAGGATGGAATTTAACACCATTTCTATTGCGGCCATTCTTACCATACTCGGCTATTCCGTAAACGACACCATAGTCATTCTGGACCGCATAAAGGAAACCAGGGGCATACATCCCGAGGAAGATTTCGAGGCCGTGCTGGACCGTTCTCTTACCGAGACCTTGTCGCGGACCATGATAACCTCCCTTACCACCATGCTGGCCGTGGCTTCGCTGTATATTTTCACCACAGGCTCAATGAAGGATTTTGCCCTGGCCCTCCTTGTGGGTATGGTTTCCGGCGTGTACTCAACGATATTTGTCGCTTCGGGTTTTGCCAACTTTTGGGACAAACAAGCCAAAAAGCGGGAAAAAAAGCGCCTTGAAGGCGGCGTACCTGCCAAGGCTCCCATAAAAGCCTGACGTTCTATTTTAGATGAAGGTCCTCCGGGCAAGGGTCCTCGGCTTCTGTATGGGAGTGCGCCGGGCCATGGACATGGCCGTTTCCGAGGCGCGGCTTCTCCCGGACGCCGGGGGCTCAGGGCGTCCTGACGCGCCCCGCGCCGCTGATGTGCCGGCCCCGCCTTCCGCCGGGGCCGGTCTTGCGCGCGGTTTCAGGCCGGGCATTTTCACCATAGGTCCCCTGATACATAATCCCCAGGCTCTGGAGGTCCTGTCCGCCCGGGGTATATCCGTGCTTGACGAGGATGAGCTTCCCCCCGGTCTTGAAGGCGCCGTCCTTATAGTACGCGCCCACGGCATCACCCCCGATCTGGAAGAGTCCCTCAGAAAGCGCGGCGGGCGTCTTGTGGACGCAACCTGTCCCCATGTGCGTTCAAGCCAGATGAAGGCAAAACAGCTTGCCGGATCCGGGTATCATGTCTTTCTCGCCGGGGAAAGACGCCACGGCGAAATCATCGGCATACAGGGCTATGCTGAAAGAGGCTATGTTGAACGCGAAGCGGCCTGTCCTGCGGCGGCCTGTCCGTCCACCGCCTGCACTGTTGTGGCCGGCGTGGAAGAAGCCGAAGAAGCGGCCCGGCTCCTCCGTGAAAGGGAAGGGGACCTGTGCTGCGCCCTTCTTGCCCAGACGACCATTTCTCCCGAAGAATATGAAAAAATCGGCGGCGCCATACGAACATATTTTCCGTCCCTCATGATGGTCAATACCATCTGCGGTGCTACCAGGGACAGGCAGGAAGCGCTCAGGGAACTCTGCGCCGGGGTTGAGGCGGTCATCATAGCAGGCGGCAGGGAATCGGCCAATACGCGGCGGCTTCTTGCCATAGCCCGGAATTCCGGCGTCCCGGCCTGGCTTGTCGAGACACAGGCGGACCTGCCCGAAGAAATATGGAACTATTCCGTTGTCGGCCTCAGCGCCGGCGCTTCCACACCGGACAGCATCATCCTTGATATTGAACGGGCCCTGACTTCTCCCCATCAGGGAAAAAAACGGGAGGATGTATGAAGCTCCGCAATTGTTGCACAGTTTCCCGTAATTAAGTATGATGGGCGCTATGGAGAACTCCGGATGTACAGGCAGGCCCCTTGCGGCTGTGGAACTTGCCAGGGCCTTTGACCCGAAAAGTTTTGAAGACCGCGTCTACGCCCTCTGGAAAGAAAAGAACGCCTTTGCCCCTTCCGAAAAAAGCAGGGGCAAAAAATCCTTTGTGATTGTCATTCCTCCGCCTAATGTTACCGGCGTACTCCACCTCGGGCATGCCCTCAACAACTGCCTGCAGGATATAGTTATACGCTATCACCGCATGCGGGGCGATGACACCCTCTGGGTTCCCGGCACGGACCACGCCGGCATAGCCACCCAGAATGTCATGGAAAAGCGGCTCAAGGCCCAGGGTAAAACCCGCCATGACCTGGGACGGGAAAAATTCATCGAAGCGGTATGGGAAATCAAAAAAGAACACCACGCCGTTATTTCGCAACAGCTTGCCCGCATGGGTTCCAGCGTTGACTGGCAAAGGGAGCGCTTTACCCTTGACAAAGGGCTTTCCCTGGCCGTGCGGGAAGTTTTTGTAACTCTCTATGAACGGGGCCTCCTGTACCGGGGAAACTACCTGGTCAACTGGTGCCCTTCCTGCGGCACCGCCCTTTCCGATGATGAAGTGGAACACGAAGACACGCCGGGAAAAATGTACCACATACGCTATCCTGTGCCGGACACGGGCGGCTTTGTCGAAATCGCCACAACGCGGCCCGAAACCATGCTGGGCGATACCGCCCTGGCGGTTCATCCCGAAGACGAGCGCTACCGGCATCTTGCGGGCAAAACCGTCGAACTCCCCCTTGCAGGCCGGCGTATCCCCGTAATCGCCGATACCTATGTGGACAGGGAATTCGGAACCGGCGTGGTAAAGATTACCCCGGCCCACGATCCCAATGACTGGGAAGTCGCCAAACGCCACGGGCTAAAGGCGATTAACATACTCACCCCCGACGGAAAACTCAACGCCGCTGTTCCCGAAAAATACCGGGGCCTTGCCGTTGCCGAGGCCAGGGAGGCGGTGCTCCGTGATCTTGAGGCCGGGGGCTTTTTTATCAAGGAAGAACCAATCACCCACGCCGTAGGCCATTGTTACCGCTGCCATACGGTGATAGAGCCTTTCCTTTCGGAACAGTGGTTTGTCAGGATGAAACCCCTGGCGGACAAGGCCCTGGCCGCCTGGAAACGGGAAGAACTTGTGTTCTATCCCCGCAAATGGGAAAACACCTATCAGCACTGGCTCCAAAACATACGGGACTGGTGCGTGAGCCGCCAGCTCTGGTGGGGCCACCGCATCCCCGTCTGGTACTGCCTCGACTGCGGCAAAGCCACCGTGTCAAGGAAAGACCCTTCGGCCTGTTCCCACTGCGGTTCAAAACATATTGAACAGGACCCCGACGTGCTTGACACCTGGTTCTCAAGCTGGCTCTGGCCCTTCAGCACCCTCGGCTGGGAAGAGAAGGACGGCATGACTGAAGACCTTGCCCGCTTTTACCCGACCAGCGCCCTGGTTACCGCCTATGACATCATCTTCTTCTGGGTGGCCCGGATGGTTATGGCGGGCCTTGAATTCACCGGGCAGGTTCCGTTCAGGGACATCTACCTGCACGGACTTTTGCGGGACAAACAGGGCCGTAAGATGAGCAAGAGCCTCGGCAACGGCCTTGATCCCCTGGAACTGGTTGACGAGTACGGCGCCGACGCCCTCAAATTTACCCTTGCCTTCCTCTGCGCCCAGGGCCAGGACCTTCTCGTGGACAAAGAGTCATTCAGGCTGGGTTCCAAATTCGCCAATAAGATATGGAACGCGAGCCGTTACATACTCATGAACCTTGAAGGCAGGACCCTCACGGAAAACCCGGCCCTGCTTCCTCTCGACAAGTGGATGTATTCCCGGCTCAACGAGGCGGCGAAGAACATGGAGGCGGCCTTTCTTTCCTACCGCTACAATGACGCGGCACAGACAGGTTACGAATATTTCTGGAATGATTTCTGCGACTGGTATGTGGAAGCCACCAAACTTTCCATGCGGGCAGGCGACGCCGGAGAAAAGGACAGGACCACCACGGTGCTTCTTGACGTACTCTCCCGGTCCCTCGCCCTCCTGCATCCCCTGCTTCCCTTTATCACCGAGGAAATATACGGCAAGCTGCCCACGTCGACAGGACTTTTAATCACCGCTTCCTATCCCTCATATACCCAAGGCGGAACCGACAATGAGGCCCTCGCGGAATTCGGCTTTTTCCAGGAACTGGTCCGCGCGGTCCGCACCCTGAGAAGCGAGTGCACCATAAGCCCGGACAGAAAACTCCGTGTCCTTGTGCGCGCCAAAGAAGAACAACGGGCCGCTCTTCTTGCCAACGGGGAACTGGTCAAACTCCTTGCCGGCATAGACCTTCTTGAAACCGAAACCCTGACAGAAGGAGAAGCGAAACCCCAGGGTTCCATAGGCCTTGTGGGAGAAGGCTTTGAAGCCTTTGTGTATATCGCCGGGGCGGCGGACCTTGCCTTCCTCAAAAATAAATTCACCAAAGAAATAGAAAAAGACAGGAAATTTATTTCCTCACTGGAACAGAAACTTTCAAACGAGGCGTTTATAAAGAACGCCCCGCCGGAACTCGTTGAGGGCGAACGGAAAAAACTGGCCGAAGCGCGCATGCGTACCGGCAAGATAGAAGCCTATATCCGGGACATGGCGTAAAACAGTGCGGGCGGAATTACAAGGAGAAGAAAGCAGTGACCACCGATGAAATGCTCATTCTCAAAGGAACCCATCTCGCGCCCTATATGCAGCTTGCCACAGCCCTCATCGGCAAAGTCCGCGAAGGCGGCGGCAATATGTTCAGGCACCAGCTTGACACCATGGCGACCCTCATAGACTACGGGTATATAGACTCGGTACTGCTCAAGGCCGCGATAGTCCATGACCTCATTGAAGATGTTCCTGACTTTAACCACAACCTGCTTTTATCCATTGACTACGAAAGCCACGCCGTATATGACCTGGTGCTGGAAGTAACCAGACTCCCCCTTGAGACCAAGGCCGAGTTTCTCACCCGCATACTCAGGACAGGGTCCCATTCGGCAAAGGTCCTCAAGGTAGCCGACCGCATCTCCAACATGATAGACCTGGGCTTTGTCCTTAACACCGGCTTTATAAGCCGTTATACCGAAGAAACAAAGCGTTATGTGTTTCCCATTGCCGATGAAGTAGACCAGGCCATGCTTGCCGAACTCAAAGCCCTGGTGGAATCCCGGCAGACCTATATTTCCGCGCTGACAAGATAGCTGCAATCATGTAAGAAGAATAAGGAGGGGGGCCTGTTTCCTCACCGCCGGTTGCATACAGCCGCTGTAGCGCCCGGCCCCCCTGCGCCCCAGCCCGTTGGTCTGGGGCTACCCCCCTATAGGGGGCCGGGCAGCGGCATGGATGCCGCTGTAACTAAGGCTCTCCGCCGGAGGCGGAGAGGCGGAGTTTTTGCAACGCAAAAACTCCAGTACCTTAATCCGCCATGGAAGGCGGATTAAGGTGGCCCCCCTGCGCGGGAGCCTTGCTTTGCAAGTCTTCCGCTACCCCCCAAATGGCGCTTGGTCAGCCTTGCGCTACCATTTCATTTATATGCGTGAACGATTGTTAAATCTTTGCGGATAAGTGACGCTATTACTTCAGAAGGAGTCTGGCGGGCAGCAAGGGCTTTTGCGTTTAATATCCTTGCGGTCTCCTCGTCCAAAGAAACAACCTGAACCCCTTTTCCTGAAAAAAAGCCTTCCCCGTTGGGACCAAGGGTGGGGACCGTTTTGGTTAAACGCTCGTCAAGGGCGTCATATTCCTCATCTGTCATATCCTTTACACCCGGTTCGCCTTTAAGAGAACCTTCGTAGATTTTTGTCTCGATGGCGGTTTCAATGTCGGCTTGCGTAAGTTTATGTTTGAACGCGGAAGGTACAAAAATAATTTTGTCCGCTTTTGGTTCTTCCTGCGGCCCAGCCATGCCTTTACTATACCGTAAAAAGGAAAAAAAGTAAAAGAGATGAAAACCGTCTACGACCCGGCAGCAGGATGTCGCTGTAAGCACACCCTGTCCGCCTGGCGGCGGACAGGGCCTGTTTTTAGTTTTCTGTCCAATTCTCTTCCGTGCTGCTATCCATATCATCATTCGGCCCCGAGGTCGTGTCGCGGTATTTTGGTACGCCTATGTATGGTTTCATTTCGTCTACTTCGACATTATTCGGCCCTGAATAAGTCATTGCAGCCACCGCATGACCCTTGCCGGAAGCGGCGGATGTGGCGGTGTTTTCTGTACTACCCGTATGGGTTGCGTCCGTATCGCCATAGATAATTCCGCCTGTCTTGATGAAGGTTACGGTCTCGTCTGCAAATATTCCCACTCCTACTCCGAAATGGGCAATATTGCCGCTGATGGTCCCGCCTTCTTCCATGGTGAAAGCTCCCTTAACAACGCCTACCCCGCCACCAAAGAGTTCGGCGGTATTGCGGCTAATGGTCCCGCCGCTCATGGTGAAGGTCCCGGCGTCCCTGATGTCGATACCTACCCCGCCGCCGAAAGGGGCGGCATTGCGGCTGATGGTCCCTCCGCTCATGGTGAAGGTCCCGTTGCGTAAATGTACCCCTCCGCCGGTCTCTTCGGCGGTATTATCGCTGATAGTCCCTCCGTTCATGGTGAAAGTCCCTTCTTCGACTTGTACCCCACCGCCGTCTTTGCCGGCGCGAGCATGGTTGGCTTTAATGATCCCGCCATTCATGGTGAAAGCCGCGCCGTTCCTGACAGTC
>JAISDF010000211.1 GCA_031265025.1 Spirochaetaceae bacterium | reverse complement strand
TCGTAAAGGTCGGCCTCGAAAAGGGGGGAACGGGTTTTCAGGTCGGCGAGGCTGCGCTCGGCTATGCCGCGCTGTCCGGCGTCGATGCAGTCCCTGACAATGAGGGCGACTTTTTCATGGGCCAGGCGGAAGGGAAGGCCCTTGCGCACCAGGTATTCGGCGGCGTCGGTGGCTTCAAGAAAACCGCCGGCAAGGGCCGCCTGCATCCGGGCGGTGTTGAAGGCGGCTCCGGCCATCATGCCCCGGAACATGCGGAGGCATTGGGAGGCTGTGCCGAGGCTGTCAAAGAGGGCTTCTTTGTCCTCCTGGAGGTCCTTGTCATAGGCATAGGGAAGGCCTTTGAGCAGGGCAAGGAGGGTCATGAGATTGCCGCTTGCCCTGCCCGCTTTGCCCCTGATAAGCTCCGCGAAATCGGGGTTCTTCTTCTGGGGCATGATGGACGATCCGGTACTCCACGCTTCGGACAGGTTCAAAAAGCCGAATTCCTCGCTGGCCCAGAGAACCAGGTCTTCGCAGAACCGGGAAAGGTGGGTCATGGTTATGGCCGAGGCCGAGGCAAGTTCCAGGGCAAAGTCGCGGTCGGCGACCGAATCCATGGCGTTAAGGGTCGGTTCGGGAAAGCCCAGCGACGCGGCAAGGGTTTCCCGGTCAAGGGGAAGGGACGAACCCGCCAGGGCGCCCGCTCCGAGGGGGCATTGGTCAAGCCGTTTCAGGGCGTCCTCAAAACGGCCAAGGTCCCGCTCAAGACCGCAGGCCCAGGCGCAAAGATGGTGACCCAGGGTAAGGGGCTGGGCCCTCTGGAGATGGGTATAGCCGGGCATGACGCTGCCGGTATGTTTTTCGGCGATTTCCAGCAGGGTCTCTATGGACTGGGCGAGTTCGGCGCAAAGGCGGGGCAGTTCCCGTTTGAGGTAGAGCCGCAGGTCAAGGGCAACCTGGTCGTTCCGGCTCCGCCCCGCGTGAATCATGCGGCCCGTATCCCCCAGGCGGGACGTGAGTATTCCTTCTATAAAAGAATGAATATCCTCGGCGTCCTCGTCAACAACAAGGGAACCGTCTTCAAGCTCCTGGGCTATGCGCTCAAGTTCGGCGTCCAAGAGCGCCGCGGTTTCTTTTTCGATGATGCCCTGCTTTGCCAGCATCGCCGCGTGGGCGCGGCTCCCCCGTATGTCGTCCCCGGCAAGGACCTTGTCAACCTTTATCGAAGCCTGAAAAGCAAAGGCTTCCGCTCCGGGTTTTTCCCGCAGCCGCCCGGCCCACAGCACGGCCTTCCCCGCCTGGCTTTCTGTCCGGTCCGCTGTCTTGTCCGCCGCCTGATTTACCGCCTGATTCGCGGCATCCTTCATGTCCATTATTTTTTCCGCTTCATCATGGCCCTGACCAGTACAGGAAGGCCGTACAGTTTGATAAAGCCTTTCGCGTCGGCGTGGTTGTACAGTTCGCCGGTGGTAAAGCTCGCTATGCTGGCATTGTACAGTGAATAGGGGGAAGTGCTGCCCGCCGGGCGTATGGAGCCTTTGTAGAGCTTGAGCCGCACTGTTCCGCTGACGGTCTCCTGGGTTACGTCGACAAAGGCCGCCAGCGCTTCCCGTAAAGGGGTGAACCAGAGGCCGCCGTAAATCACCTCGGCCATCTTCTGCCCCACAAGCTGCTTGAAGGCATAGGTTTCCCGGTCAAGGCAGAGGTGTTCCAGTTCCTGATGGGCGTAGTACAGTATGCTTCCCCCAGGCGTCTCATAAACGCCCCGGCTCTTCATCCCGACGACCCGGTTTTCCACCAGGTCAGCAAGGCCCACGCCGTGGGCGCCGCCCAGGACATTGAGGGTCTTGATGAGGCTTACGCCGTCGAGTTTTTTGCCGTTTACCGCTGTGGGGATGCCCTTTTCAAATTCAATTTCAACATATTCGCCTTTATTGGGCGCTTTCTCAGGCGGGGTAGTCATCTTGAGCATGTGGGAAAGGACAGGCTCATTGGCAGGGTCCTCAAGTTCAAGCCCTTCATGGGAAATATGCCAGAGGTTGTCGTCCCTGCTGTAGGAATCCTTTTTTTTCATCGGGACAGGAATGTTCCGCCGTTTCAGATACCGTATCTCGTCTTCGCGGCTCTTGAGCTTCCAGGTCCGCCAGGGCGCGATGATTTCAAGGTCAGGGGCAAGGGCCATGACGCCCAGGTCAAAACGGACCTGGTCATTGCCCTTGCCGGTAGCGCCGTGGACAACCGCCTGGGCCTTGATTTTGCGGGCCTCTTTAACAAGAATCTTGGCGATCAGGGGCCGGGCTGTCGAAGTCCCCAAAAGATACTTGTCCTCGTACAGGGCATTGGCCTTGAGGGCGGGCCAAACATAGTCTTCGACATACTCCTTCCGCGCGTCAACAACAACGCACGCGGCGGCGCCGGTATCCAGGGCCCGCTGCCTGATAGTCTTCCAGTCGGCCTCCTGCCCCACGTCAACACAGACCGCCGTAATATCACAATCATGATTTTCTTTAAGCCAGGGAATAATCACTGTTGTATCCAGCCCCCCTGAATAAGCCAGGACCACTTTCTTCTTCATGAACGCTCCTTGATGTATGTATGGTTCCCATTATGACCAAAGAGAGAGCTTTAGACAAGGAGAGGGTGAATTTTCAAAATAACCAGTTTTGAAACTCGTTTTGGATGGGGATGGTTCTTTTCTTGCCGTCGCCGGGCCTGACAATGGGTATGAGTTCTTCAAGTTCGTCGAGGAAACGGCTGACCCTTCCCTTTAGTATCCTGCCCCGGAAATTCCGCGTCCCGGCCCAGGAAAGATACAGTCCTTTGCGGGCCCTGGTCATGGCCACATAGAGGAGCCGCTTTTCTTCTTCGACGCGGCTTCCGGCCACCTCCGGCGCGTCATAGAGTGTAAAGGGAACTATGCCTTCTTCGAGGCCGGGAACAAAAACATAATCGAACTCAAGGCCCTTTGAGGCGTGCATGGTCATCAGGGAAACGCCTTTTGCCTGAGGCAGGGTAAAGGGAATTGCTTCGGCCTGTACGGTTTCTTCTTTAAGATCATAGGGTATGCCGTGATTTTCCAGGGCTTTGACAAAGGGCGCGGCCATGATTCCGGCGCGGAACAGCACGGCGCAGTCTTCCGGCGCGGCCTCGCCTGTTCCCGCGGCACTTGAGTCTATGGCGAAAAACGAAGCGCCGCCTATGAGACCGGCAACGCGGCGGGCAATACCTTCGGCCTCGGCGCTGTCCGTGGCGCAGGCCGTGCGGAAAAGTTCCACTGTCCCGCCTGAGCCCGCCATTTCCCGGCCGGTAAGTGCGGCGGCGGCCTTTATGATGGGAAGGGCGCAGCGGAAACTCCGCTTAAGCTCAAAGCGGGCGGCGTCAGGGTAATCTTCAAGAAAACGGTCGATGAAACGCTTGTCGGAACCCCTGAACCCGTAGATGGCCTGATTGGGGTCGCCGATTACCCAAAGGGAGGACCCGGCAGGGCCCTTTCCCTCCGCGTCCCGGCCGGGCGCGAGAAGCCGTATGAGGACATATTGGGCAAAGTTCAGGTCCTGGTATTCATCCACAAAAATGAAGGGGAATTTTTCCCGGTATGAAGCAAGTATGCCGGGGTGAGCCAAGAAAAGCCTCACCAGGCCCACTATGAGGTCATCGTAGTCAAGCCGTCCCAGGCCGCGGAGACGCTTCCGGTATACGGCGTAGAGCGCTTCCATGGCCGGATCAGGAGCGGCGGGGCCGAACTCTTCGGCAAGCGCTTCAAGAAACTCCGTTCCGGCAAAGGGCGGCTTTGTTTCGCCCGGAAGGAGCAGATAGCGCTTGCGGCTTTCGATATAGACGCCGAGCTTTCTGGCGCTTGTTTTCTTCGCGCCGTTCCCGGAGACCCCGCGAATTTCCTTGAGCAGGGCGTCTCGTTCATCCTCGCCCATGACGGAAAAATCTTCGGGAAGCCCCGCCTTATCCGCCTCGTTCCGCAGTACAAAGGCCGCAAGGGAATGGAAGGTTGCCGCGAAAACGCCGTCAGGGGGAAAGGAAGCATC
>JAISDF010000186.1 GCA_031265025.1 Spirochaetaceae bacterium | reverse complement strand
CTTGACCACGGGATACGGTATGACTTTTCCCTCTTAACGGCAGAGGCTTTCCCGCACCCGGCGCCGTATTGCCGGGAGTAAGGCAAAAGGGGCCTCCCCAGGCATTGCGACGGGTTTTACAAGTCCCGGTTCTCTGATATTATCGGGGCTGTGAGCCTTTCCCCAAACCCGGCTGGTTTCGGGAAAGCTTCCTGTTTGTGAGATATTTGCAGCTTTGTGTATAAAAACATTTTTTTTAATTTTAATATGTATCCTGTCCGGGCATCCCCTCTTTGCCGGGGGAAGGGGGCAGAAAAACCCTCCAATGGGGCAGCCTGAGTATGCGGCGGCGCAGGCTTTTCCCGGAGCTTCCCCGGAGGGTGGTGTCAATTCCGAAACAGCGGGGAATCCCGGCCTTGAAAAGGTAGAACAGGAGTTGGGGAACCCCGAAGGCCTCCAGCCTGTTCTTTCCCGGCAGGAAGAACCGGACCGGGGGGAGCGGATCATGAAAGCTCTGGCCCAGGCTTACCCCGACAGGCTGGGGCCGGTGGAGTACCGGGACGGGGACTGGGCGGTTCCGGTGCGGGGAGAGTGGTACTACTACGCGGAGGGCAGGCTTCTGCCCGAAGAACTCCGTTCAAAGGCAGCCGATTACGATCCCCAGCCCTTTTACCGCTACCCGGTCGAACTGCCCCCCTGGCGCGAGCCGGACGTGGAAGAGTCATCGCGTCTGGGGGAACAGGCGGCCCGCCGCGCCCGGCATCCCCCCAGGCGATCCTACCATTTCTACGATGCCCTCTGGAGGGCCCATAACCGGGACGAAGCCTATGACCGGATCAAAACGCTCCGTTTCCTGGGCAGGAGCCTTATGGTTCACTACGCTATCCTTGAAGAACTAAGCCTGGTGGAAGAAAAAATTCTTTCGGAAGCAAAAAACAATCCCCAGCTCAGGCAGTGGATAAACCGTATTGATACCCTGGACGCTTGGAACTGGCGGAGCATCGCCGACACCCAGAGCCGCAGTTTTCATGCCTACGGCGCCGCGGTGGATATACTGCCGTCCTCTACCGGCAAGCTTGAAAGTTACTGGCTCTGGACAGCCCGTACAAAAAGCGACTGGTGGACCGTGTCCTACGAACAGCGTATCCATCCCCCGGAGGCGGTGATAAAGGCCTTTGAAGCCTATGGCTTTATCTGGGGAGGCAAATGGACTTTTTTTGATACCATGCACTTTGAATACCGTCCCGAACTCCTCCTGCTCGGCGGTATTTCTATTGAAGCACACCGTTAGCTGTTTTTACCTGTCATAATTTTCAGGCCTTTACCGTATATCAAACTACCACCCAAGGGTGACAGGATAATCATTCCGGCAGCTATTTGTGTAAATGGCGAATAGCGTGGAGAATATGTCGTGAGGGGCGGCATGACTGAACAAGATATTCGAAGATTATTCAGCCTGAACCTGAAGCGTATCAGAAACCGGCGGGACCTGTCCCAACTGGCCCTGGCCAACAAGGCTGATTTGACCCATAATTTTGTCAATGATATTGAAAACAACAAGAAATGGGTCTCGCCGAAAACAATGGAAAAACTCACCAAGGCCCTGGGAGTAGAGCCCCATGAGCTGTTCCTCCCTGATGTCAAGCTAAAGCAGGAAGAAGTTGACCGTCTTGCCGACTACATTGACGATTTTTCGGATACCCTGATCAAATCGGTAAGGGACCTCAAAACCAAGTACCTCCAGTCTGACGAATGATGCCCTGCAGGACAGCTACAGGGCCCCTTCCAAAAGGGCTTTGAATTCCTTTTCGTCAAGGGTTTCCTTTTCAAGCAGCACGGCCGAAACCTTGTCAAGGAGATCCTTTCTTTCGGTGAGCGTGGCTTTAACCGCCGCATAGCGCTGTTCCACAATATGGGCGATTTCCTCATCTATGTACTGCTGGGTCGCCTCGGAATACTCCCGCTGGAAAAGCGGTTCCTGCCGCTCTCCGCCGGGAACGCCCCGGGAGGTCAGGGCCACATTTTTGAAGCGGCCGGACATGCCGTAGTCGGTGATCATCTTCCGTGCTATGTCGGTGGCCTTGGTAAGGTCGCTTGCCGCCCCGGTGGAATATTCGCCGGTTATCATTTCTTCGGCAATGCGGCCGCCGAGGAGTATGTCTATTTTCCCCAATAAATCGGACTGGGTAACGGTATACCGGTCCTCAACGGGCATCTGAAGGGTATAGCCAAGGGCAAAGCCCCTGGGAATTATCGAAATTTTCTGAACCGGATCGGCGTTAGGGGTAAAAGCGGCGACCAGGGCATGGCCGGTCTCATGATAGGCGGTAAGCCTGCGCTCTTCGGGTTTAAGCACCCTGGTTTTTTTCTGAAGGCCGGCAACGGTCTTTTCGATGGCCTCATCAAAATCCCGCTGCTCCACAAGTTTCCTGCCGGACCTGACGGCCAGGAGGGCGGCCTCGTTTACGATATTGGCAAGGTCCGCGCCCGAAAACCCCGAAGTAATCCTTGACACCACGGCAAGATCCACCTGGGGAGAGAGCTTTACGTCCCGGGAATGTATCTTGAGTATCTCCTCACGGCCCTTGAGGTCGGGCCTGTCCACCAGTACCTGGCGGTCAAAGCGGCCGGGCCTGAGCAGCGCCGGGTCCAGCACATCGGGCCGGTTCGTGGCGGCCAGGATGATGAGGCCGCTCGTGGCGTCAAACCCGTCCATTTCAACAAGAAGCTGGTTAAGGGTCTGTTCGCGCTCGTCGTTGCTTCCGGCCATATTGGTGATTCTGCTCTTGCCTATGGCGTCAAGCTCGTCAATAAAAATAATGCACGGCGCCTTGTCCCTTGCCTGCTTGAAAAGATCCCTTACCCGCGCCGCGCCGACGCCGACAAACATTTCCACAAAATCAGCGCCGCTCATCCTGAAAAAGGAAACCGACGCCTCACCGGCCACAGCCCTGGCAAGGAGGGTCTTGCCGGTTCCCGGAGGGCCGACAAGGAGCACGCCCTTGGGTATCTTGCCGCCTATGTCGGTGTACTTCTTGGGGTTTTTGAGGAAGTCAACAACCTCCACAAGTTCTTCCTTGGCCTCGTCAACACCGGCCACATCCTTAAACCTGGTGGCAATGTCCCCCTCGGCGACAATCACCGCCTTGTTCTGCCCTACCGAAAGAACATTACCGCCCATATTGCCCAGGCGTTTGATAAAGAAACGCCATATAAAGATAAAGAACGCGATGGGCAGCACCCAACTGAAAATGATATTCAGCACCGCGCTTCCTTCCCTGGAAACCGCGTAATAGGCAATGCCCTTTTCGTCCATGAGCTTGATAAAATTCTCGTCATTAATCGGAACAGTACGGAACGCCTCTTCCTGATTGGCGTAACGCCTGGTCAGGGGCGCGGGCTGGGTCCTGACCGCGGTGGTATAACCGGTAAAATACGAGTCGGAAAGTTCAACCCGCTTAATCTCGCCGGATATTATTTTTGCCTTGAATTCGGAAAAATCTATGGTAGGATTCACCCTGTTGAGAAACACATAATTGAAAAGGCTCATCCCCATAATGAGGATAAGCACATATCCTATGGTGAATTTCCATCCGCCCAGGGGACTGTTGCCCGGCCCCTGCTGCTTGGGAGGACCGCCAAAGGGAAACTGGGGCCCGTCTTTTTTTGGTTTTTTCTTATCCCACCGGGAATCATCCGGGGCGTTGAGATCACTCACTTGCGTCTGCTCCTTAGCTCCTGTAGACAGGACCCTTGTCCCTCTGCCCGCGGCTCCTCTGACGCCGCCCGGAGCGTTACCGTCTTTTCCTATAATATAATTCTTTTTGGAAGAATCAACAACCGCGCG
>JAISDF010000182.1 GCA_031265025.1 Spirochaetaceae bacterium | reverse complement strand
TTTCTGCTTTCAGGGTCAGGAGGATAGTCATGCTCCCAGGAACTGTAGGCGGCTTCGACCCGCGCCTGTCTTGATTCAACAGAAAAAGACTCGAGAACCGCCTCGGCGATTTCACCGGCATGCGCCGGGTTGTCAGGGCTTTCCGGCAGAACCGGAGCGGCCTCGTAGGAAGCGCAGGCCAGGGCGACGCGGCCTGAGGGTATGGTGCGGTCTTTGAGCCTGGCCGCCCAGCGGTGATTCAGGGCTACCAGTATGTTGGGCCCATAAGCTATGATTTTGAAGGGCAGGGAAACGCCGGGAGGGGAGTTCACCGCGCCCTGTGTCTTTGCCTTCTGTGCCCCGTCCGGGGACAGGGGAACGGGAATCTCGGTCCAGCCCGCCAGGGCTTCGGGCATACCGTTCCGCAGTACATCCAGGCGGAAATACCCCTTGGACGAACAAAGAAGGGTATAATTGGTTCTTTCATCAATCATTCTGAAAGTAATCCCCGCGGCGGCATAACCGCCTTTGGGATGCACCCTGACGCTGCCTTCGAGAATCTGGTCGGCATAACGGAAACGGCCGTCCAGCGCCCAGGCAAGGCAGTTGGTCCTCTTGAGGCCCAGAACCAGTTCCCGGTCCCGCACATAACTCCGGTGGGAACTTTCATCCTTTACTATAAAACGGTTTTGGTTTGGCTTGGAAAACCCGGCGGTCCACTGCTCCTCAACGATTTCGTCGGGATTTCTCTCCTGCCTGGCAAAATTACGCAGCAGAGGAAGTTTTTTCAGCTTGTCCAGAAATCCAAACATATTCGCGCCCAGTATAGCAAAAACAGGGCTTGTACTCCATATCCGCAAAGCGTTGGCAGCGCCGCCTCCCGCACGGCTTTTCCACAGGGCGGAAATGCGGTATATTTACTACAGGGGTTAAATTATGGAGACAACACAGACAACAGGCGAGGGCCTGACTTTCGAGAAGGTCTGGGAGCAAATGCGGGAAACCGACCGGCGGATGAAAGCCTTAAGCGAGGAGGTTTGGGAGCAAATCAGAGCAACCGACCGGCAGATGAAGGAAACCGACCAGCGGATGGAAGCCGCAAACGAGAAGCTTCGGGAGCAAATGAAAGAAACCGATCGGCGGGTCGGGGCTATTACCAACCGTTTCGGTGAAATGGTTGAATATATGATTATCCCCAACCTTTTAGCGAAATTCGAAGAACTGGGCTTTACCTTTACCAAAGCGAACCGCACCGAAATCAAGGACAGGGAGCATAGCCTGTTTCTGGAAGTTGACGCGCTTCTGGAAAACGGCGATAAGGTGATGGCGGTCGAGATAAAAACCAAGCCCAACGGCGACGACATAAACGACCATATTGAACGTATGGGGAAGCTGCGTACTTACGCCGATTTACACAATGACAGGCGCATATACCTGGGCGCTGTTGCCGGGGTTGTTTTCAGCGAAAGTGAAAAGATTCATGCCCTTAAAAAGGGGCTGTATGTGATTGAGCCTTCAGGCGACACCTTTGCCATTACCGAACCGAAAGGAAGCTGTCACCCCCGTGAATGGTGAGCCGTTTTCAAAATGAGACGGGGAACGATGCTGAACAAAAAAAGATTCCTCCTGTTTTGGATACGGATTACCAACTCGGAGACCCTGAGTATCGTAAGGAATTCCTTCATCCTGGCGTCCCCGGTGGTTATCGCCGGGGCGGCGGCGGTACTGATAAATAACTTCCCTGTCGGGGCCTATCAGTCCTTTCTGGCAGGGCTTTTCGGGGAAGGCTGGAAGAGTTTCGGCGCCTATATCCAAAACGGCGCCCTGGCCATGCTGTCGCCGGTCCTGGCCTTTGCCATCGGGTACAATACGGCGGAACAGTACAGCCTGAAAAACCCCCTTGACGCGGTACACCCGGTCATAGCGGGCCTCCTGTCCTTTTGCTCGGTTGTGGTGATTATGGAGACGCGGCCCCTGGACTTTGCCGCTTTTATTAACCGGGCGGGGGTAAACGGCCTCTTCCTGACCATTGTTGCCAGCCTTGTTTCCGCGCGGATGTTTCTGTTCTTGTACCGCTTCCCCTGTCTCAGGGTGCCCTTTGATTCGGGGGATTCAGGCGTTTCCGTGCCCTATGTATTCGCGTCCATAGTTCCCGCGATTCTGACCCTGGCCGGGTTTTCCCTTTTCAGGGTATGCATGGCCGGCCTTGGGGTTGACGACCTTCATGCCCTCATCTATGCGTCCCTGACCAGGCCCTTTAGGGGAATGAACAACAATCTCGGTACGGCCCTGCTGTATAATTTCACGAAGAGCCTGCTCTGGTTTATCGGCATCCACGGCTCCAACGCCCTTGAACCTGTTACCGGTGAACTGTACGGGGCCGCGAGTGAACTTGCCGCCGCGGGAAGCGCGGCGCCCTTTGTTTTTACAAAAACGTTTTTCGACACCTATACTGCCACAGGCGGATCGGGCAATACCCTGGCCCTCCTGGCGGCGCTGTTTTTTTCCCGGAAGCGGAGCAGCGCCAAACGCATCGCCCAGATTTCCCTGCTTCCGTCTGTTTTCAATATCAATGAGACCCTGCTCTTTGGCCTGCCCATAGTGCTGAACCCCGTCTTCTTCCTTCCCTTTGTGCTTGTTCCCCTGGTGTCAACGGTAACATCCTGGGCCGCCGCTGTCCTTGGCCTCCTGCCCATACGCGGCGCCGGAACCGGGTGGACCACGCCGGCGCTGATTTCCGGCTGGGTTGTCTCGGGGCTCCCCGGAAGCCTCATGCAGATTTTCAACCTGGGCCTGGGTTTTTTTGTGTACCTCCCTTTTGTCCGCATAGCCGACAAGCTGAGGCGATACCATTTCGGGGCGGCTTACGGCGAGCTTCTCAGGGCCGGCTCCGGCAATGCCTACGGAGCCCTGGCCGGGCGGAACGGTGAAACAGGGGCCATCTCCCAGGTTCTTGCCAATGACCTTCTGGATTCAATCAAAAAAGACGAATACCTTTTGTTGAAGAATACGCCCGGCATTACCTTCATGCTTGATCTTGAAACGCGCTTTGTCCTGGGAAGCGAAAGGGCGGTGCGTTTTCTGGGCTACAGGGATATGCGGGAGATGACGGGGCTTGCGCTTGACGCCGTATTCGGAAAGGTCATGGACAGCCCCTGGATACGGGGTTTTTCGCTGCGCTGCGCCGAAGCGCTCAGGACCGGCGAGCTTGTGCGGTATCAGGAAAAATTGAACCTCTCCACGGGCCGGACCATGGTCTGCCGCATTGACATAACTCCCGCGGTAGGGCAGGGCGGCGCCTGCCGGGGCGTGGTGGTGGTGATGAACGATGTTTCCGCCCTGGTCAGCGCCAGCGAAGCGGCCGAAGAGGCAAGCCTTGCCAAAGGAACCTTCCTCGCCAATATGTCCCATGAAATGCGCACGCCCATGAACGCCATTATAGGCATGACCAACATCGCCAGGAACAGCGTTGATACCGGGCGCAAGGATTACTGCCTCAAAAAAATAGAGGAGGCCTCAACCCATCTTCTCGGTGTGATCAACGACATTCTGGACATGTCCAAGATAGAGGCGAATAAACTTGAACTTTCCAGGGTGAACTTTGATTTCAGGAAGGCCATACACCGCGCCGTGGCTGTAAACGCCTTCAGGCTTGATGAAAAGCGCCAGCATTTTTCACTCTGTATTGACGACGCTGTCCCGCCCTTTCTCTCGGGCGATGACCAGCGGCTTGTCCAGGTCATCACAAACCTGCTTTCCAACGCGGTAAAATTTACCCCCCGGGACGGTTCGATAGGGCTCAGGGCCGTTCTGGTCAAAGAAGACGCCGCTGAGTGTACCGTGCGTATAGAGGTTTCCGACACGGGAATAGGCATCAGCGGGGAAGAGGAGAAGCGCCTGTTCAATTCCTTTGAGCAGGCCGATTCGGGAAGCTCCCGGAAATTCGGCGGGACAGGGCTTGGCCTCGCTATCTCAAAACGTATTGTGGAACTCATGGGCGGGAGCATCTGGGTGGAATCAGAGCCGGGCAAGGGTTCGAGCTTTTTCTTTACCATAAAGATGAGCCGCGCCGACGCTCCCGACGCGGAACCTGCCGACGCTTACACGGAAAAGGACGCCCCGGCTGCCCCCGAAGCGCCTGTCTTGGACGACGACAACGGCGGCGCAAACAGCGGCCCGGTCGACAGCGGCGCGGGCTGTGGCCCGGATGCTTTTGAGGGCCGCAGGATACTTTTGGTTGAGGACATAGAGATCAACCGTGAAATTTTCCTTGCCCTTCTTGAACCGGCGGGGCTTGCCATAGACTGCGCGGTGAACGGCGTTGAGGCGGTAGATATGTTCGCCGCCGCTTCCTACGACATGATCTTTATGGACCTGCAGATGCCCTGCCTGGACGGTTACGGGGCGACCCGCCGCATCCGCGAGATTGAACGGGAACGCGGCGCGGCGCGGGCCGTAACGATAATCGCCATGACCGCCAATGTATTCAGGGAGGATGTTGAACGCTGCCTTGAGGCCGGCATGAACGGTCATTTGGGCAAGCCCCTGGTCCTTGAGGACGTGATGGCCGCGTTACGCTCAGGCCTCTCCTAAAGTCCGCCCCAAAATCCGGCTTCCCTGCCGGATTTTGGGGTTGGAGTTTTCCTCCGGCAAACTCCGCCTCTCCGCCTCCGGCGGAGAGCTTTTAGTACAGCAGCATCCTTGCTGCCGCCTAGCCGCCGAATGGCGGCGTTCAATCCTTCCTTTTACTTTTTTGATCTTTTTGACTTGGCGGGGCATCTTCTTCGCGGTATACTTAGCCTGTAAGATACCATGCGTTTGCTATGCGGGAGGCGTATATGCGGAAAAAGTATTTTGTTCCGGTTATCGCGGGGCTGTTGGGCCTGTCCTTTTTAACGGGCTGCGCTTCCGCCAACTATAACCGCGATCTGGTGATGGGGATAGTCTGGCAGCAGCAGTCAGGAGAATATCCTGCCCTTTGCTATCAGGCCTTTAACAGCGGCAAGGAATTCGTCAAGACCCTTTCCGCATCCGGACGGGCGGCGGCGGTTCTTGATATTGACGAGACCGTGCTGGACAACAGCAAGTACGCCGCCTGGATGGTCGTGTCAGGCAAGCCCTGGAGCGCCGAAGCCTGGGAACAGTGGTGCAACGCCGCTTCGGCCCCGGCGGTTCCGGGGGCCCTTGATTTTGCCAATTTTCTCAGCGCCAGGGGCATAGCGGTGTACTATGTTTCCAACCGGCCGGCGTCAACCACCGACAGCACCATAAACAACCTGAGGGACCTGGGCTTTCCCAACGCGGACAAGGACCATGTGCTGCTTCAGGAAGATACTTCCGACAAGGCCCCCAGGCTTGGGGCCATACGCTCCCAGGGCTATGAGATAGTGCTGCTTGCCGGGGACAGTCTTGAGGATTTTGAAAGTTTTACCCGAAGGTGGCCCGACACGGAGCGGCGTACCTGGGTTGATTCCCAGATCGAAAAGTTCGGCGTCTATTGGCTCGTGCTGCCCAATTCGGTATACGGGACCTTTGAGTCGGCCATCAGGGACGGGTATTACGGCCTCTCCGACAAGGAAAAAGCCCAGGCGCGCCTTGACGCGATTGAAGCCTGGGAGCCCTGATTTTCAGGATTTTTTCTTGAATATCCTGTTCCGGGCAAGCCTTCTTGTTCTCGGCGTGGGGCTTTTTTTACCGCCCCTTTCAGTCAGCGGCGATACGATTCAACAGCTTGAAGGTTCGGGCCTCGCGGTGGCAAGTGATCCGCCGGGGGCCTCCGTATACCTCGACGGCATAAAAGAAGGCATAACGCCCCTTGTGCTGCCGGTACTTCCCGCCGCTTCCTACGCGATACGGCTTTCCAAAGAAGGCTATTTTGACCGGGAACTGCGGGTCACCGTACCCAGGGAAGGGCGGCTTTCAATTTCCCTGAACCTGGAACGGGCCGCCGGAAACCTCCTGCTGCGCGTCAGGCCTTCAGGTCCCCCGGAGCTTCCTCCTTTTACCCCCCTTGTCTATGTTGACGGCGTACTCATGCCGGGCCTCTCGCTCGTCCTGGACGAAGGCAGCCATTCGGTGCGCGTGCGGGCCTTTGGCTGGGAGGATGTATACGCTGTCGTGTATGTCAAAGCCGGGGAAACCAGGGTCCTGGAGGCGGTTTTTTCCCCGGCGCCCTTCGGCATACGTTCCGTCAGACCCGGCCGCCGGCGTTTTAATCCGGCCGATTCCGGCAGCCTGGGGAGTACGGCTTTCTCGTTTGACGTCAGCGCCCCGGGCAGGGGGACCTTCCTTGTCCTGGACCATGAGGGGCGCCCTCGCTTCCAACGGGAACTGGGGCCCTTCACCACCTGGTCCCAGTCCGTATCCTGGGACGGCAGGGACCAGCAGGGAGCCATACTGCCCGACGGAAGCTATACCCTGCGCATTGAGGCCGAGGACTCATCGGGGACCGCCGCAAGCGCCGTCCTTGAGGCGGAACTGGATTCTTCCTTTCATATTATACCTTCCCAGACAAGCGCCGCCGTATCGGGATTAAGCTGGGCGCCAGGCGCCGCGCTCAACCCGCCTCTTTCCTGGCAGGTAGAGGGAACCATGCTTTTCGGCAGGCCTGTCCGTGAGGATGCCTGGCAATCCCTGCCCTTTGCCGTCGCCCTCGGCGTAAGCGCCTTTGAGCGTCTTGAAATAGGCGCGGCGGCCAACATGACGCCCCGCCTTGAGGGAAAGACGCCCTTTGCTCCGGGGCTTTCGCTCAAGCTGGGCATACTCAGGGCCGGGAGCCGGGCCGGGCAGGTCCCGCTGAACCTTGCCCTGGGGCTGCGTTACGGCTTTTTTGACGGGGAAGAGCTGAGTCCCTTTGGGCTTCCTTCAGGCCCGGAGTTCTTTCTTCCATT
>JAISDF010000131.1 GCA_031265025.1 Spirochaetaceae bacterium | reverse complement strand
GAAGATCTATGCCTTTATACCGCCCGGTATATCGCGTCAAGGATTAGCGCCTTTGCGCCCGGGGCGGAAAGGCCTTTTGTTCTCGGCCTCCCCACAGGGGGGAGCCCGCTGGGTGTCTACCGGGAACTGGTACAGCTCCACCGGACCGGGGATCTTTCTTTTGCCTCTGTTATCACTTTCAATATGGATGAATACGCCGGCCTCGGCGCGGACCATCCCCAGAGCTACCGTTATTTTATGGAAAATAATTTTTTTAAGCATATTGATATCCCTTCCGAAAACACCCACATCCTTAACGGCCTCGCCGGGGACCTCGAAGCGGAATGCGCTTTATTCGAACAAAAAATTCTTGAATCGGGCGGCATAAGGCTTTTTCTCGGCGGCGTCGGCGAAGACGGGCACATAGCGTTTAACGAACCTTTTTCTTCCCTGAATTCACGGACCAGGGTCAAGACCCTCACTCAGAACACCAGAAACGCCAACGCCCGTTTTTTCGGCGGCGACGCGGACAAAGTGCCGGCCAGGGCCCTTACGGTGGGCATAGGAACCATCATGGACGCCGGGGAAGTCATTATCATCGCGTCGGGAAAAAACAAGGCCCGTGCCCTGCGCCTCGGCATCGAAGGGGCGGTGAGCCACGCCTGTCCCCTTTCGGCGCTCCAGCTTCACCGCCGGGGGACAATACTTTGCGATGAGGAAGCCGCCGGCGCCCTCGAAGGCGAAACCGTACAGTACTTCAGGGACCTTGAAAGCTTTAACGCGGCGGAGACCGGACTTGTTCGATAACCCGGCCGGTTAAAACAAAGCGTACAAAACGCCGCGCGCTTTGCGGTTTCAAAAAAGCATTTTTTCTTAAGAAACAACCACATTCTAAAAGATATTCCAATTTTCCGCGGGTGTTCCGGTTGCTATGCGTAATACTTTAATGCAAGGATAAGGCCGCAACATAGCGATAAGGAGTATTTGTTACATGAAAATCGGGAAAAAACTAATGCTGATGATCATCAGCCTGACTATTGTCGGCACCGGTATTCTGGTAGGAACCATACTGCGAATTTCCCAGAGAGAAATATCCGATCTTGTTACCAGGGCAATTACCAATCTGGCAAAAGAAAGAGCCAGTGAAGTTGACGCCTGGTTTGAAGAGTATATGAGTACGACACGGAGTCTTGCCCTGGTTATGGAACAGTACAGGGACATAGACCCGGGCAAGCGCCGGCCGCTTTTCAATATTCTGTTACGGGCAATGCTGGAAAAACATACCGAGGCGTCGGCGGTCGCAAGCTGCTGGGAACCCAACGCCCTTGACGGAATGGACAGGCTCTACGTCAACACGGCGGGGACCGACGAATCAGGCAGGTTTATCTCCTACTGGAACCGTACCGCCAAAGGCATATCACTGATAGCCCTGGAGGGTTATGAAACACCCGATCACGGGGATTATTACCTCATCGCCAAGCGGACGGGAAACGAGAGCCTGACAGATCCCCGCTGGTACAATATCGACGGACATGACCGGCTGCTGACCAGCTTAACCGCCCCGGTTAAAGACAGGGGCCGCTTTATCGGCGCGGTGATAATTGACATTGATGTAGCCACTGTCCAGGACCTGGTACAGAAGATACAGCCCTACAAGGGCAGCGTCGCGGCGGTCTTCAGCAACGGAGGCATAATAAGCGGTCATTATGATCCCTCGCGGATCGGGAAGTCCATGGCGGAAACCGAACAAGACACCGCCGGGCCCTATTTGCCGGAACTGATAAAGGCCATAGAGTCGGGCAGAGAATATACCTTTATCAATGTCGTTCCCGGAATGGGGAAAATGCAGTTCTTCTGCGTTCCCTTTACCACGGGAGAAATAGTAACGCCCTGGTCCCTGCTGATAGGCATCCCTTTCCGCATCGTCAATGCCCCCATCTACAACATGCTTCTGGCCAGTTCCATTATAAGCGGAATCATGATCCTTTTAATCATTATAGGGGCCTTCCTCATGGCCCGTTCCATCAGCAAACCTCTCACCCGCATGGTAACGGTGCTCAAGAGTGTGGGAGAAGGGGACCTGACCCAGCATCTGGACATAAAAAGCAGGGACGAGATAGGAACCATGACCACGTCCTTCAACATGACCATAGACAATATCCGCAGTCTCATCCTTACAATAAAAGGCAAGGCGGCTTCCCTGTCCCAGATAGGGTCTACGCTTTCCGCCAACACGACCGAAACAGCGGCGGCGATTAATGAAATAACCGCGAATATCAAAAACCTGAAAAGCCAGGCGGCCAAACAAAGTACCGGCGTTGATGAGACGGGAACCGCCATGCAGAAAATCATCAACAACATCAACGAATTAAACGCCGAGATCGACAAACAGGCGACAAGCGTTTCCCAGTCTTCGTCTGCCATAGAAGAGATGCTCGCCAATATCCAGTCGGTTACCCATACCCTGATAGGCAACGCCGGCAATGTAAAGAACCTGTCCAACGCTTCCGAAGTAGGCCGTTCAGGGCTTCAGGAAGTCGCCGCCGACATACGGGAAATCGCCCGTGAGTCCGAGGGGCTTTTGGAGATCAACGGTGTCATGGAAAACATAGCGAGCCAGACCAATCTCCTTTCCATGAACGCCGCCATTGAGGCCGCCCACGCGGGAGAGGCCGGAAGGGGCTTCGCGGTAGTAGCCGATGAAATACGCAAACTCGCCGAGTCTTCGGGCGAGCAGTCAAAGACCATAAGCGTGGTGCTCAAAAAGATAAAAGATTCCATCGACAAAATCACAAGTTCCACCGACGCGGTGCTGAATAAATTTGAAGCCATTGACGCGGGGGTACAGGTGGTTTCCCAGCAGGAAGAAAACATCAGGAACGCCATGGAAGAACAGGGCACAGGAAGCAAGCAGATACTTGAAGCGGTAAGCCAGATGAACGAAATTACCGGCCAGGTCAAGAACGGTTCCCAGGAGATGCTGACAGGCGGCGGGGAAGTAATGGTAGCAAGCCAGACCCTGGCGGCCATAACCCAGGAACTTACCAACGGCATGAACGAAATGGCCATAGGCGCGGAGCAGATAAACAGCGCCGTTATCCAGGTAAACGAGATCAGCGAAAACAACAAAAACGATATTGATCAGCTTATTACCGAAGTGAACAAATTCAAAATTTGACCTGAGACAACAGGCGAAATTCTCTATTCATACCCGGGAATGCCTTCCCGGGTTTTTTGTTCCCTTTTCCGGCCTTCTCCCTTTTCCGCCCTTTGGGTATACTGGCAGGGTCATGAAAAGCTGTTTTTCTTCAGGCGGACAGGGCACGCTGCGCGGTCTTGTCTGCGCCGCGGCCGCTCTTTTCCTGCTGCCTGCGCAGCCCCTTCCCCTCCCCGCCGGGGACACCGATCCCCTGGCAAGTTTTTCCGATCCCGCCAGGGTCTGGGGGAACGGGGTTGAGGCGGTTATTGAAGAAGCGTACAGGGAATGTTTTAAGACCTTTATCATAGGCAGGCGGGTGATGACCCTCCGCATGCCCTTTGCCCAAAATTACGAGCGGAGCGAGCTGTCAGGCGCGGAGTGGGAATTCATTGGCGGCGGCAAGGCTGATCCTTCTTTTCTATGGGATATCATCGGCGCTGTCCTTGAGGGGGAAGACTTCTCCCGTTATGCGTCAGAACTCGGCGACGGGAGGGAAAAGGTCATGATTCTCGATATTCCCTCAAGAACCTGGACCAGCTCCCGGGACCTCTTTGACATAGCCAGGATGAAGGCCGGTTCCTACCGGGGACTTCCCCACAGGCCCTATGTGCTCAGCGGGGGAGACGAGATAAGCCAGAGCGATGTGTATAACTACCTGTACTGCATAGGCTGGGCCGGCATGGACTGTTCCGGTTTTGTCTGGCATATCCTCAGCTATACGGCCCGCCGGGGCGGACTCGATCTCGGAGGCGCCCTCCGCCGTTCCCTGGGCGCGCCGGGACCCGGTGACGCGGCCCGTTACGCGGGTACGAGTTTTTTTAATTCCAGAAGTTCTGAAATTCTTCCGGTTGACGACAGGGTGGGAAACCTCAGGCCCCTTGACGTGCTGCTCTTCAGGGGCGAAGGCGGGTCCATGGTACACTCGGCTGTCATCCAGTCCGTTGAAGCCGAAACCGGAACCATACGCTACCTCCAGTGTACCGACGAGGCTCCCCTGAACGAGCGGGGCGTTCATGAATCCTATATACGTTTTGATCCGGCCCATCCCGAATGGCGTCTTGGCGACGAGAGAATAGTCTGGACACAGGAACGCTACCCGCCCTTTCCCGGAGAAAAACCCGCGCCCTTCTCGGACGACGGACAGCGTTTCAGGGCCTTTCCCGAACTGGGCGGAGGCAGGGTGGTCAGGCTCAGGGCCATGGCGTCTCCGGTACAGCGCATCAACCGGGGAAGCTGAGGGAAAAGAATTCTTCTTCCTGTCCTGATTCCCGTTCCACCATGACATCAAGGCGCTTGAGTTCAGGCGCGCTTTTCAGCATGGAGGCGGCGCGCTCAAGACGGGACCTGACGCGGCAGCTTGCCAGGCAGCGGGCATTGTAACGACGCGCCAGTGATGAAAGGAGCCGGGCGCTTACCGCCGGAGGGCCGAGCAGCGAATAGCCGGCTATTTCCGCATAACTAAAGGCACATTCACCTATGTCAACGCCGAAACGCCAGGCCCTGTCCGTCCCGGGACCGCGCAAAAACTCCAGCGCCGAAAGCAGGGCCCTGTCCAGGGGATCAGGGGCTTCCCCTTTTTTTCGTTTCCCCATGCCCAGGGGCGAACCAAAGACGGCAAGCACAAGGTCCCCGTCGCAGCCGGCAAGCGCCGCCCCGGCCCTTTTAAGAAGCGCCCCGGCTTCCTCACGGTACGCCCTGAGACGTTCCGCGGCCACAAGGGGCGACGCTTTTGCCTCAGGGGTAAGGATGTGGCGGACGGCCAGGACCAGCGCTCCGGCGGCGCGGACTTCCCCCGGATCGGGCAGCCCGGTCTTGAGCACCTGACGCAGCGCCGCCTTTGACGCGTAGGGAGCGTAGGCCCTGCGTATAACGCGGCGGCCGTGATTCCGTATCACAAGGGCGGTAAGGGCCGAAAAAAGTGACGCCGCGAAGACCGCCGCGCCGGGGACAAGGGGATCTATCCAGCGGCCGCCGAAGATAAGCGCCGAGGAAAAGGCCGAAAAGGCAAAGACGGCAAGGAACAGGCCCAGAACCACAGCCGTTACTATGCCCTTCCTCCTCAGTATGAAGGCGGCGATTACCAGTGAGGAGAAGGCCCAGAAAAAAAGCTCAAGGTCCTCGGCCGGGGTAACGGCGGCCCCTGAAAGCACGCTGTTTACGAGAATCAGGGAAGCCTCGCTGTCTGTGGGATTCGCCCTGCCGCCGTCTGTCCCGGCAATACCGCCCTGAAAAAAAGCGCCGCCTGAGCCGAGTACGCAAAATGAGGAAGAGAGACTGTCGGAGAGTTTTTTTCTTAAATCCGAGAGCGTTTCATAGGCTGAACGGGTTTCGGCAAAAGAGGCGATGAGCAGGGTCCTTAAAGATCGCAGGCTCTCCCTTCCCTGTTCATCAATTTCTTTCTGGGCTATAAGCTCCTCATAGCCCGCTACCAGGGAACTTTCCACAGGACCGGAAAAAAGCCCGGCAAGGCTTTCCATATACTGATCCCTCAGACGAAGCCACTCCCCTTCCCTTTCGCCCTGAGTAAAAAATTCTTCCCCAGCGGCCTGGGCAAATTCATAAAGAAAAACCGGATACTGTTCCGGCTCAAGGCTGTCAAAATAACCGGCCCTCCGCATGTCCTGGAGGCGGCGGTAGAGTTCCCTGTCAAGTTCCTCATATTCAAGAAGCTCCCCGATATCAAGAACAGTAAAACCCTTTTCCGGCGCTTCGAAGATCAGGGCGCCCCGCGAATCAAGGGGAACAAAAATATCGCCCGCTTCTTCGCCTCTGAGCGTCAGGCCCAGTTCGTTCCGGGAAACAGTATGGAGATTGAAATGCTTTTTGAGCGCGGCATAGGCAATATGTTCCCGTTCCCCTTCTTCAAGATAAAGAGCCGGGGCGATACGCCTGAGCCTGCCGTCGCTGTCCGGTACGCTCCGGGAATACCAGGGTGTATCCCGGCGTTCCTCTGTCCGGCGCGGATATACGGCGCCGGCTATCCAGACCCGGTCAAGCCCAACGATTTCCGTGTCAGGCAGGACCTTTCTGTTCATGCCGGAAACAAGCCTTTCCTTGCCCCGGTCTATAAGGGCAAGAAGTTCCCCCACATAGCGCTCGGTATCGCCGGGCCGCACCGATCCGGTTCGTATAGCCTGAAAAAGAACGCGCACATTCTCATCAATAAGGTTGAATTCTTCCTCAAAACGCCTGAGGGTTTCATTTGAGTCTTCGGGGCTGCCCGTTGAAATGCCCAGCACCGGCGCCTGGACAACAAGGGAAGCGGCGTTCATTTCCATGAGCACGCGGAGGGCAGAGGCGAGTTCCCGGGGATCAAGGGGCAGGAGCTCTCCCTCCTCACGGGAACGGCCGGAATTTTCCGAGGTCCTGATAAGTACCAGTGAAGGAAGGGCCGCCGGAGCCGGGCGGCGTTCCATGAGGCGGTCATACAGGCCGCCCAGACGGGGACCCCGGCAGAGGAAGACGCCCAGAAAAGCCGCCGCGCTTCCCCCCAAAAGGGCGGTGATAATCCTTATAATGGTAATTTTCCGCGTTATAGTTATGCCTTTCATGGAAGCGCGCCGCATACCTCTTTATTTTCGGCGTATTTCAGGATATATTTCTATATTAGATACAAAAACCCGGACCTGGGGAAAGCCTTATGCTTTCGGGCCGGATTGAGGAGGTTGTATGTATTTTTCGAAAATTTCATTGTATATGGTTTGCGCCGTACTGTTTCTTGCCCTGGCGTCAGGCTGCGCCAAGCCCCCGGTGGAAGAGATGAACGCGGCCAGGGAGGCGGTTACCAGGGCCGAGAACAACGCCAACGCGCTTGCCTATGCCGCCGACGGCGTCAGGAGGGCAAGGAGCGCCCTTGAGCGTATGGACGAAGAGGCAAACGCCAAGCGTTATGACGCGGCAAAAATCGCCGCCGCCGAAGCTGTCGCCGCGGCGGAAAGGGCTGTCAGGGACGGGCAGGAGGCTTCCGCAAGGGCCGCCGACAGCGCTTCCAATCTGATTGTCGCCGCCAAAACTGAAATACAGGCGGCCGAACAGGCCCTGGACGCGGCCATGAAAAGCGGGGTAAGGAATATCAATTTCGGCGATCTCAACAGCGCCGCGGGAGACGCCTGGAAGTCGGTGGAGCAGGCTGAAATAAGCCTTGCCCAGGGCAGGGCCCAGGACGCGGTGAACGGCGCCGAGGAAGCGCGGAGAAACGCCGCCCGGATAAGCCTGGCCCTTTCGGAAGGAGCCCGCGCCGGGTCCCGGAAACAATAAATCATGGCCGGCTCTTTCTTCAACAAAATTTTTTCTCTCTTGCATTCCGGAGATACCGAGTCGGACAAGAAAAAACTGGTCAAACAGCTTGTCAAGTATCTTTCAAAAAACAAATACGGACGCTTTTACAATGCCAAGGGTGAAGAAGTTACGCCGGCCTTTGCCAAGTTTTTTTACGATATGTATAAAATCATATCCCCGGCCCAGGTCTTTCTCCAGAACGCCGGCAAATCGGATCAGCTCAAACAGATGACCGTTGAATTCTTCATGGACAAAAAGCACCTTGCCCTCCAGGCCAGGATAGGCAGGGAAGCCATAGAAGAACGGGGCAAGAGCGCGCAGATCAATGTTCTGGCAAAGCAGGTCCGCGAGGAACTCAACCAGTTCATCGCCGGTTTTGACAGCGAGCGCATCAAGGCCATTGAGGAATGCTATAACCTCATCATTGCCTTTGCCGGATTTGCCAATTTTGACTTTTTCTTTCTTCTTAAAAAATTTGACGCCACTATTTCAGAGAGGAATTTCACCTATCAGCCCCGCTTTGATTCCATCAGGGCGGAATATGTGAGCGACGATATCAAGGATTTTCTTGAACCGGCCGAAGCGGTGGACCCCGACCAGAACTGGAAGCCCGCGTTTGAGGTGCTCAAGATATACAAGGGCGGCATGGACGTGGTCAACCATGCACACTGGGCCAAGCTCCTTGCCTATCTCAGGGATGTAAAGCGTTCAAAAATTTTTGAACTCATGGTCCGGCATATAGACAAGGACCCGTTCTGGCAGTTCACGCCTAAGGTGTCAGGCGAAAATATTGTTGACCCCTATATTCAGAAAAAGAAGAACGATACCGAAGGGGCGATTAACGGCATACAGAACAGCAAGCGCAACGCCCAGATAAACCAGCTTGCCCAGACGGTCTTTGGTTCCGCCGAGGTGGAACGGATGAAGTACTACACCAACAAGCAGAACGAAATCTACATCAAGAAGAACATGGGGGGCTTTACCCAGATTCAGGGGATGAACTACCTCAAGGCTTTTCTGCTGGATTACTTCAAGAAGGACATACGGGAACTCTGCGACCTCTTTCTGATACGGGGCCAATGGGTATCCCAGGTGCTTTCCCAGCAGATGTCCGAGGGCTTTCATTCCCTCATGACCGTTTCGGAGGAGATACTCGCCTTTGACGAAAAGCTCGGCGAAGACGGTGAAAACGGCTCGCGCCTCAAAGCGGCCATGGTAAAAGTTGACCGGGACAAAGGCCAGGCAAAGTATGTCCGTATCATACTCAAGGCGGTAAACGAAGAAGCCTGCCAAATGATAACAAAGGCGGCCCAGGCCCTCATCGTGGTAGGAAAACACCTCAAAAGCGCCCTGGAAGATTTTCAGAAGAACCCCCATGAGCTCATCATCAACTGGAAAGAACTTGAAGCAAGCTCCGGGGAGCCTTTGGGAAAAAGAATAGCGGGAATTTACAAAAAA
>JAISDF010000093.1 GCA_031265025.1 Spirochaetaceae bacterium | reverse complement strand
CTGACAATTCTTTGTTCCGTTGCCCCGTTGGGCCCCGGCCTTTCCAGTGTCCACGCGAAGTAATTATTCGCCGGATCATCCGCCGCCAGGTTATACCTGTACTCGAATGACAGTTTTTGCTGGGAGATTGTCTGTGACTGTCCGTGCGCAAAAGCCGCGGTTGCCGTCAGTACCAAAGCTAAAACCAGTAAAATTCGTCTTTGCATACAAAACTCCTTTGTGTATATTTTCTATACACCCAGGGGCTTTTGCCCCCATGTTTTCCCGCCCTCAAGGGTAGGTATGAGTTTCCTCGCAATTTCCGCCAAAGAAACGGTAAAACCGCCGGACACCCAATTAGGGTTATAATCTATACGGGTTCGCCCAAAAGGGGTATAGTTATGGTATGAATATCGGAATTTTCAGTGATACGTATGTACCCCAGGTAAACGGAGTGGTTACGGTAGTCAGAACCCTTAAAAAGGAACTTGAAAACCGGGGGCACCGGGTATTTGTGTTTACCGTACAGCATCCTGACGCCGAAGCCGAGGAAGGGGTATACCGCATACGGTCAATACAGTTTCCCACCGAGCCCCAGCACCGTATAGGCTTTTTCCTCAAACAGCGTATACTGGAAACCGCCAGGCCTCTCAATCTGGATATAATTCATTCCCATTCTGAATTTTCCGTGTACATGGCAAGCAGGGTGATAAGCCGCAAACTGGGCATACCTTCGATACATACCCTTCATACTTATTATGAAGATTACCTGTACTATACCTCCCTCCTGGAACCGGTGCTGAAGTACAATCTTCCCCTGGTGATGCGCCACATACTCAGGAGCCAGCACTGCGTCGTAGCGCCGTCGCGGAAAATCAGGGATTTTCTTGAACGCATACAATACCCCAGGCCGGTAAAAATCATTCCCAACGGCATAGACTTAAACCAGTTTTACGAGCGTTCCGAGGATTTAAGCCGGGACGCCGAGGCTTTCAGGGAGCGCTTTCACCTGAAAAGAGACGAGGAACTCATTGTCTTTGTGGGCCGTCTGGGGACCGAAAAGAACGTGTATACCCTTCTTGACAATTTCAGGGAAATCGCCGCGCGCAGGCCCAAGGCCCGTCTTATACTGGTAGGCGACGGACCTGACCGCAGGGCCCTGCAGAACCACGCCTATGAGCTTGGCGTACACAATATGGTTACTTTTACCGGCTATCTTCACTGGCCTGACGAGATAAAGCAGGTTTATTCCGCCTCGGAGCTGTTCATGAGCGCGTCCCACAGCGAGGTTCATCCCATAACCTTTATTGAATCCATGGCCTCGGGGCTTCCCATAGTGGCGGCGGCGGATTCGAGCATACAGGACATGGTGCGGGACGGTGAAAACGGTTATGCCGTTCCCGATGACAAAAAACTCTGGGAAAAGGCTGTGGAACTGCTGGCCGACCGTGACGCGCGTGTCCGTATGGGAAAGCGTTCCGAGGAAATCTCCCGCAATTATTCGGTAGAACGTTTCATCGACTCCATGGTAGCCGTGTATGAAGAATACCGGAAATAAGCCCGGCCCATGCGCCGGGGACAACGATCCGGTGAACAAAAGTTTTGACGCCCTGGGTACGGACGCTTTTTTTGTCCGCCGCCTTGCCGTCCGGGGCATCACGGTTCCCACGGCGGTTCAAGAACTGGTCATGCCCAAGATATTCGCCGGTGAGGAACTTATTTTTTCCTCGGCCACGGGAACGGGCAAGACCTTTGCCTATCTCATACCCCTTTTGCAGCGTTTCGCCCTGAACCGGAGGGAAACAGGCCCTCCGGGAATCATTGTCGCCGCGCCCACCTATGAACTGTGCTCCCAGATAAAAGGGGAAGCTGATTTTCTCCTTGAGGGAATCAACCAGGTTCCGGATCTGGCGGACCCGGACCCGGCGGCTTCCGGTCCGGCTGCCTCCGGCCTCTCCGAAGGGTCCGATTTGGCAGGCTCCGCCCCAATGGTTCCCGAAGGAGCCGGCCGCGCCGTTGTCAAGGCGGCCGGGACCTTCCCGCCTGTCAGGGCGGGGCTCTGCATAGGGTCGGCGAATATCAGCCGCCAGGTAGAAACGCTGAAAAAAGAAAAACCCTTTCTGGTCATAGGCAATCCGGGGCGGCTCCTCCAGCTTGCCCGCATGGGAAAGCTTTCCCTCAGGGGCCTCAAGGCGCTGGTCTTTGATGAAGGGGACAGGCTTGCCGCCAAGGAACTTTTTGAGGAAACAGGCGAATTTGCCGGTCTTGCCAGGGAACAGGGAGGCCCGTCCCTCAGGTGTTATGCCTGTTCTGCCACCATGCCGGAAAGGGCCAAAAGCAGGCTGCTCCCCTTCTTTGGTCCCGAAGCCGGGACAGCAAAAGAACCGGGCCGGGAAGTGCTCAGGGACAGCATAGAACACTGGGTCCTTTTCAGCGAGGAACGGAAAAAGACCCGGACACTGGTTTCTTTTCTGGCGGCGGTAAAGCCCCGCAAGGCCCTGGTGTTCATTGACGCGGGGGGCCGCATAGGCAGGGTCGCGGGGCTGCTCCAGAACCACAAGATTTCCGCCGGCTGCCTTTATGGCGGCATGGACAAGCAGGCCCGGCGCAACGCCCTGGACGATTTCAGGAAGGACAGAATCAAGGTCCTGGTAACAAGCGACCTTGCCGCCAGGGGCCTTGATATTCCCGGCGTGAGCCACATCGTCGCCCTGGATATGGGTACAGGCGAAGAGTCCTATATACACAGGGCGGGCCGTACCGCCCGCTCGGGGAAGCGGGGCGTGATGGTGACTATAGGGGACGAGGCCGAACTCAGGAGGCTTCAGGCCCTGGAAAAGAAGCTGGGCATCGTCATTTATCCAAAGGCTCTGTACCAGGGCCGTCTTGAGCGGGCGGGGGATATATGAGCAGTTTGTCTATGCGGTTTCCGTCCATATCAACTATCCTGAAACGGAAACCGTTCCACTGATACAGTTCCCCGGTTTTGGGGATTTTTTCGGCTAGATCAAGGATAAAACCCGCCAGAGTATGGTATTCCTGGTGTTCGCCGAGGAGTTCCTTAAAGGAAAGCTCTTTGGCAAGTTCGTCAATGCTCACCGTGCCTCCGGCAAGCCAGCTTCCGTCTTCCTGCCTGACAAGTTCCTCGTCATCCTCCGGGGACTCAAGGAATTCACCGACGATTTCCCCGGTAAGATCGCTCACCGACAGGGTACCGGCCAGGCCGCCGTATTCATCCATGACAAAAAGAACATCGCCGCCTCCCTTCCTGAAAACTTCAAAGGCCTTGAGAGCCGACATGGTTTCGGGAATAAAGCGGGGGCTCTTCATTATGGATTTAAGGCCGGACCATTTCCCCTCAAGAAGGGTGATGAGTATGTCCTCGGCTGAGACCACGCCTGTTACATTGTCAAGGCCGCCGTCGGCCACCGGAAAATAACGCTGCCCCGGAGTACAGGCGAGTTCTCGCGCTGTTTCCGGGCCGTCGTTGACGGCAAGCCACTGAATCTCCGAGCGGTGGGTCATGAAGGCCTGTACCGGCCTGTCGCCCAGGTAAAAAACCCCCTCGACCATGGCCCGCTCCTTGCTTTCCACTATGCCTGATTTTTCACCCTCGATGAGGGCCTGGCGCAGCTCGTCCTCGGTTATAACCGGATCTTCGGCCTCGGAAAGGCCAAAGGCCCGGCAGATGACACGGGTAAGGAACGAGAGCAGGGCGACAAGGGGCGTGAGAAAACGGGTAAGCAGGACCACCGGGGGAAGCAGGGCCGCCGCGTATTTTTCGGGATTTGACCGGGCCATGCGCCGGGGTATCATTACGGCAAGGAGCGCGTAAACAAGGGCGCCGGAAAGTATCACCACAGCCGGCGCGGCCTCTTTTCCCCATGCGGGGAAAATTTTTTTAAGGAAGGTCCCAAGGGGCCCTGAAAACCACAGCGCCGTCAGGACTCCCCAGGCGACAACGCCGAGGCAGCGGAATATCTGGAGGGCCGACTCGTAGCCGCCGGGTTTTTTCAGGGCCGTGACCAGGGATTTTTTGTCCTTTTTTTCGCCCAGTCTGGACAGAAGTTTGGAACGGCTGGATTCAAGCAGGGCTGTTTCGGCAAGGGTGCAGAAAGCGCTTGCGAGGACAAGGGCCAGGAGTATAAGGCCGGATAAAGGAGGGTCTTCGTTCATTGAGAAGGAATTTCCTCCCGGTTAAGCGGGCGCACTATATAGACGCCGTTTTTGTCGGTCTGGAGAGTCCTGTTCTTGCCGTCGGGGGTCAGCTCGCCGAATATCTGTACCACCGGGGCAAGGGCGTTTTCGGGATTTACGTCCACTACCTGGGCCTTCTTGCCGTTGGTAAGCAGCACATAAAGGCCTATGGGGTATACGGAAAGGGAAAATACCAGGGCCCGCACTATGGTTTCATCGTACTGCTTGCCTTCGTTTTTGAGGAGATCCAGCATGCCGCTGTAACCGTCCTTGGGACTCTTGTGGGGCCGGGAACTGGTCAGGGCCTCATAGGAACAGGCCACGGCGATAATCTTCGCGTAATAGCTTATCTTTTCCGAAGTAAGTTTTTGGGGATAACCGGAACCGTTCTCCCGTTCGTGGTGCTCAAGGGTGGCAAGGGATATTGCCAGCGGAAAATTCGCCTCTTTGAGGAGGTTGAAGCTGTACACCGGGTGGCTTATGATGGCCTTTCTTTCCTGGGGCGAAAGGGGCCTCTTGTTAAGATAGATCTGGGGAGGAATCCTGAGCATACCGGCTTCGTGGAGCAGCGCCGCGACGCCCAGCTCTATGAGGCGGTGGGTAGGCAGTTTAAGCTGTATGCCGATAACCAGGGAAATTATCGTGGATTTAACCGTATGGGAGGCAAGGTAATTGGCCTCCGGCGCGGGGAGGGCCATCTTTTCCGAGCGGAACAGGAAGCGGCGGTCCATCCTGACGAATTCCACCACCTTCTTGATCTCCTCGGCCACATCCTTGAAATAAAATTCCTCGTTCATCGCTATCTTGGTAAAAAGTTTTTCAACATAGACCTGAAATTTGTTAAGGAATTCCCCGGCACGGTGAATGTGTTCTGCGTCGCTCATGACCGAGGTGTCTATCCCCTGGCCGAGTATTTCGTCAGCCTCATCCACATCATCGGAAAAGTAGACCTCCCGGGGCTCCCCGTCGCTGTATACCTCCCTGAATTCCCATTCAAGAAGGGTTTTGATGGTTTCCTGGGTAAAAGGCGTTTCCGGGGCGGCCAGTATAAACCCTTCGCTGAGATATACGGGCTTGGAAAAATAGCTGTCCGGCTGAATTTCCTTTATGGCATAACCCTTCATATCCTGTCCCCCCGGTTTTCCCCTGTAACGAATCCGCGGCGTTGACGCGGCAATTTCTTTCCTCTATCATACAGAGAAACGCCAGAGGAGATTCCGTACTTGAAATTTAGATCTGTTTTCATCCTGTTCAATATAATAATACTATTGTTCCTGGTTTTTATAGCCCTGATTCCCCATTTTCTCCTGGGAAATGAATTTTCTTTCTCTTTTTTGCGTTCCGTATGGCCCCTGGCCGCCTTTCTCGCGGCTATACTTGCCGGCCTGGATATTTTTTATTTCTCAAACCGGAGGCTCTATTCCCTTTTGGAAAAAGAAGACTGGCCCGCCCTGGTTCAGTTTCTTGAAGGGAAGGTCATAGCAAAGGGCCGCTACAGGGCGCCTCTGGTAAAACTCCTGGCCAACAGCTACCTGGTGCTTTCCGATCCGGCCTCGGTAATGGAGCTTGAAGGCAAACTCAGCCTGGTAAAACCCGCGCTTATTGAGGCCAACAGTCTTGTTTTCGGCATTGCCCGCATACTCGGAAAGGACTATTCCGGGGCGGTAACGTTTTTTTCCCGCCGCCTCGACGCGGTCAAAAACGCCGACTGGATACGCTTTTACCGGGGTTTTGCCGCCCTCCTAAAGGCGGATTATGAGACCGCCGCCAACGACTATGTGGTTCTCGCCTCGGAGAGCCGTATTTCCCTGATTACGGGTCTGTCGGGCTATTTCCTCTCGGGCGTCCTTAAAGGGAAGCTACGCGCCCGCTCTGTCGAGTGTATACAGGCCGCGAAAACCGCCCGCGAAAGGGTGGTAAAAAGCCTCCCCGGAAAAAAGGACTGGGACCGCGAAGTTTCCCGTTCCCTGGGAGAAGTATACGCGGCGGTGATTTCCAAATACATAAGCAGCGCGGGTCAGTGGCTCTACGCGTAGGGACAAAAAAAAGACGATGCGCCTGGACGTCATGAATCCTCCCCACCGGCTTTTGTTCCGCTGATTCGGATTCAGATGCGCACCGTCTTTCAACCTGAGGGTTTGCCTCTGTTGCCTTTATTATCGGCGCCGGGGAAATAATACTTTAGGGCTGTTTAGCCAATTTCAAAACCCGGTTAGTTTTGAAATCGCCCCTGGTTTTAAGACAGTGGCGGGTTTTGGGCCAGCATCCGCGTCCTGCTGTAGTCAGCGGCTTCGGCCAGGGCCTCGTAGAAGCGCCAGGAGAGTTCAAGGTGGCGTCTCAGCGGGGTCCGGCTTGTCAGGTTTTTTTCGAGATCCTCAATGGGGGGAAAGAGGAAACCGGCCACATCCTTTCCCCGGCTTTCGCTTATTAAGCGGTTGGCCTCCTCAAGGCGGTTCAGGACGGCCTCTTTTTGGGCTTCGCCAAGCAGGGAAGCGTTTCCGCAGCCTTCCCGGGCAATCCGGGCGGCTTCCCGGGAAAGGGCTGTGATGCGTTCCAGTTCGGCAAGAAGTTCTTCCAGGGCTTTCCGGTACAGCCCGTTCCGTTTTTCCGCCCTTTCCCTGTCCGCAAAATTTTCTTCCAGGGCGCTAATGGCGCTGTCCAGCGCCGTGTTGATGGCCGCCCGTTGTGGCGGCCGCCTGAGGAGTTCGGCCTCGTCTCCCGCGGCAAGGCCCTGAATACGGAGCCCCTGGGGAGAAAGGCTGTAATTTTTCGGTTCCTTATAACGGCTGAACTGCCGTTCAAACCAGGTTCCGTACAGGGAAAGCCGTTTGTCGGTGAGTATTGTGCCGCCGTCCATTGCCGGGGCGGGAAAGGGCCTTCCGTCCAGCAGGGACAGCATTGAACGGGTCTCGGCGGGACAAAAGCGCCCCGCGCCGTAAAGGGCCCATTCCTCAAACAGTGCGCCCCTGAAATGGGTCTTCAGGCCGGGAAAGCCGAGGTCAAGGCCGGCTATCCAGATTTCCCCGCAGCCCAGGAGGCGGGTAAAATCCCAGGCGCTGGTGGCCACCGATCCTCCGGCGCCCAGGGACCCCTTGGTTTCCACCCTGTCTTCGATAAAGCGTCCCAGGGGAAAGAGCGAGGAACAGAGAAAGGCGCGGCGGAAGCCCTGCCTGAGCGAGCGGGGATACACGGCAGACTCGGCGACAAGGTTTCCTCCCCTGCCGCCCAAACGGTCAAGGTGGCGGTCATTCCAGTATTGGGGGTCCACCGTAACGGTAAAATCAGGTTCAATATTATAGGAAAGCAGGAAGCGCAGGGCCGTATCAACGGCGATGAGTACGCAGCGTTCTTTGAGCGCGGGCAGAAGGGGGGCGATACGGTCAAGCGAAGGGCCGGCGGCGACAAGGAGGGCGGGGAAATCCCTGCCCGCCCCGGCAAGGGCCGCAATGCCCGGAAGGTCCCGTATGGCCTCCCGGTTTTTTCCCAGATTGCGCACCCAGCGCCGGCCGAATTTTTTCAGCGTCGCCCTGTTTATCTCCCCGCGCCGGAGCAGGGCCGAGGCGGCGGATTCCGCCTGACCATACCAGTCCTCGTCAAGCGCGACCAGGGAGCGGGTCTTTATGAAGGCCGGCGGGAATTCAAAAAGCTCCAGCGGGCCTGTTATGCCCTCGGCCGCGCCGCCTGTAACAAAAATCAGATCCCCTGAGGCAAGAAAATTCCCCAGGTCCCGTTCTTCAAGGGCCCGGCGTATAAGCGAAGGGTGTTTTTCAACAACAACAAGGGGCCTTTTGTCCCGGCCCGGCTCCCGGCGGGACGCGGCTTCGGCAAGATAGCCAAGGCCGAAGCCCAGGAGGACCAGGGGGCCTTCCCCTTCAGGTATTGAGGCGGCCAAGCGGAGGGCTTCCCGTTCAGGATCATGTTTTGAATGAACGTACAGGCCGTCTATCCTGAGGGTGGGGCTCCCCGAAGCCGAGGCCTCGACGGAACACCGGCTTTCAAAATCATCTTCGGGCCTTGCGATTATTTTTTCGAGACCGGGAAAATTTTTTTCCAGGACAGCCCTGTTTTTCTCCCAGTGCTTCATTCCAGTTCCAGGGTGATGACGGTTTCGGGACCGAGGGGGCTTCCCGGTCCGGGATTCTGGCGTCTGACCCAGCCGTTACCTGAAATTTCAATATGAAGATCGTCCCGGAGTATCAGGGGAAGAAGCTGCCGCATGGAAAGGCCCCTGAGGTCGGGCATGAGTTCGCCGATACGCGGCACGGGAAGTTCCTCGACGCCCACTTCCCCGGAATGGCTTACCTGGGGGTTTCTTCCCCTGGGTATGCCGAGGTAATCAACCAGGGCTTCGGCGGCTTCCCGTATGGAAGGGGCGGCTATGCGGCCTCCCAGGTAGGAAGCGCCCTGGGGTTTTACAATCACTTCGTAAAGCACCAGCGAGGGAGCCTCGGAGGGAAGCAGGGCCATGCAGCTCGCGATAAAATCCCTGTCCGAATAGGCGCCGGTAAGGGGGTCTATGATCTGGGCGGTTCCGGTCTTGACGGCCAGGGAAAGGTCCGCCACATTGGCCCTCCAGCCCGTTCCTATATCCTTGGTAACATCCACCATATAGCTCCGCATGGCCCTGGCTGTTTCGGCGCTCATGACCCGCCGGGGCGGGGCCGCTTCGTAGGGTGTGCTTTCGCCCCCGGCGCTTATGACGCGGGAGACGATTTTTGGGGGAACCAGGATGCCGTCATTGGCAATGGCCGTGGCAGCCTGCACCATTTGAAGGGCCGATACCGCTATTTCCTGGCCCATGGCTATGGTCGGCTTGGAGCGCCCGGACCAGCGTTCAACGGGCCTGAGAAAACCGACAGTCTCGCCGGGCAGGCCCGCCTGGGTACGGGCGCCAAAGCCAAGGTCCCGAAGCCGCGCGTGGAAGGACTGGGCGTCAAGCCGGTCCGCGGCATAGGCGGCGCCGGCATTGCAGGAATAAATAATGATCTCCCTGGCCCTTACCCTGCCGTGCGCGCCGAGGCAGTTAATGGTAATTCTTTCCCCCAGGTTTGTTACCTGTTCATAATGGCCGTCGCAGATAAAGACCGAGTCGCCGTTTATGGCCTGGCTGTCCATGAGGGCGGACAGGGAAAAAATCTTGAAAACAGAGCCCGGCTCATAGGCCCAGATAGCCGGCCTGTCCATGCGCTGCTGGTCCGTGGAAAGCCGTATGTCGTTGGGGTCAAAGCCGGGGACAGAGGCGGACCCGAGTATTTCTCCCGAGCGGGGATCGGCGGCGATAAGCATGACCGCCTCGGCCATATTTTCTTCCATGGCCTTCGCGGCGCTTTCCTCAAGAATATGCTGAACATTGGCGTCTATGGTCAGGATGATCTGGCTTCCCGAAGGGCTGCCGTCGGCGGGGGCCAGTTCCGCGTCAAAGGCGTACTCAATGCCCGCAAGGCCGGTATTGTCATCGCCGACAAAACCGATAATCTGGCCGGCGAGGCTTTTTTCGGGGTATATCCTCCCCACTATGGGTTCTATGCCCACGCCCCTGAGTTTTTTCTCCGCCTTTGCGGCCTCCACGGCCCGCAGCACGGACTGGTCGGCCCGCCGCCTGAGGTAGATAAAGTCGCTGGGAAAGCTTGCGATACGCTCAAGAATTTCCTCTTCGCTTGTTTCGAGAATCGGGGCAAGTTCCGCGGCAAGCTGTTCAATATCCGGCGCTTCGGGCCTCCAGAGGGTGATATTCCCCAGCCTGGTCTGGAGGGCCAGGATGCGGCCGTTACGGTCCAGTATGGGTCCCCGTTCAACAAAAACCCGGCTGTAGGGCTCGGAAGGAGACCCGGACGGGGCAAGCATTATTTTGGCGTAGCGGAGAAGCACCGCCAGGGCGGCCAGGGCAAGGAGAACGGCAAAGATAAAAAAACGCCGCCTGAAAGGATTTTTTATGCCGGGCGTTATTGGAGAACTCATCGTATGCCTACCACCTTGCCCAGTATGCTGTCGTTCCTGATAAAACCGTAGGACCGTGAATCACAGGATTCGCCGGTATTGTCGCCAAGGGCAAAAAAGCCTTCTTCGCCGGCCGAAGCGCAGCGTTTGACCGCTGTTTCGCCCAGGGGCGTTTTGAAAACCACAATATCCCCGGCCGATGGCTGTTTCCAGCGCAGTACATACCGTTCGGTCCAGGGAACCCGCAGTCCGTAGGCCGCCCTGTTGATGAGGAGCAGCGAACCCGGCATTATGGCGGGTATCATGGAACGGCCTTCCGAAATCATAAAATCAACAAAAAAGAGCTTCATCCCCAGGGCGGTAATCAAGGCCGCGGCTATAGCTTTTACCGGCTGTACATTCGGGGCGCGTTTCCCCGCGGACTTTCCCATGAGAGCTTTAGTATAATACTTCCCTCCATTTATGTCGATAAACCAGTATCATGAAAGACCTTATTGCCTCTCAGCGTATTTCCCGCCGCAGACATCAGGGCGCCCCTGTGGGCGCGGGGAAAAAACCGTATTGCAACGTTCATTATATGAAACAAAGGCCGGTCAGGTCAGCCGCGCGGCCGGCCGGAAAGGGTTTTTCACAAAACGCTGTCAGGCGGCTTTCGTTCAACTTTGCCGGTCTCGGTTCCCTGGCGTTTACCGTTATCGTGGTGGGGGGCCTTACCCTGGGCGCCTTCTATCTGTACCAGGGGCCGGGCCTTCCCGCCGGCAGGGTAACGCCCCAGGACGACGGGGTCTACGAAAGCGCCCTGGCCTCCTACGCCGGCCTCAGTGCCGCCGCCGGCCTCAGTTCCGCCGGAATCGCCGGGCCTGACGTTCTGTCCGGCGCGGCCGGGAACGACCGTCCCGTACAGGACCGCCCCGTTCCCGCCGGAAACAGGACGGAAACAGGAAGCGTAAGCGTTTTGCCGGAACAAAGCGAAGAAATTCCCCTTGACCTCACCGAAACCTTTGCCTGGTCTGAGTACCTTGTCAAGCGGGGCGATTCGGTATCCGCCATAGCGGCGCGGCACGCCCTTTCCATGGACGCGATTATAGCGTCCAACAATATCAGCAATGCCAGGCAGCTCAGGGAAGGCCAGGTCCTGCGGCTTCCCAATATGGACGGCATTCCCTATACGGTAAAATCAGGGGATACGCTGGGTAAAATAGCCAGAAACCAGGGCATCCCTATGGAAGCAATACTTGACGCCAATGATCTTGAAAGCGAGCTGATCAGCGCCGGAACCATGCTCTTTTTGCCCGGCGCCCGTATGCCCAGCGAGGACCTGAAACTGGCCCTGGGAGAACTCTTTATCTATCCCATACGGGGCCGCCTCACTTCCCCCTACGGCTGGAGGCAGGACCCCATAAGCAACGTGCGCCGTTTCCACAGCGCCCTTGACCTTGCCGCTTCCATAGGAACTCCGGTCAAGGCAGCCATGGACGGGAGGATTGAGAGCGTGGGCTTTAACGCGACCTACGGAAAATACATCATCATGGCCCACGGCAACAATTACCAGACCATGTACGCCCACCTGAGCCTCATATCGGTAGAGCAGGGCGCTTCGGTACATCAGGGAAGCAAGATAGGAGAGGTAGGCAATACGGGCTACAGTACCGGGCCGCATCTTCATTTTGCCATATATAAGAACGGAAGGGCCCTTAATCCCCTTGATTTTCTTAATTCCACAAGATAGCATATAAGGTATGGAGGTTTCGTGCGCAAACTGGTTTTGATTCTCATTGCTTTTATTGCGGTGGCTACCTTTATCCGCGCCTATGATAACAGCCACACCGTTCCCCATATTGATATTGAAACAGAAAACCGCTGATCTATTATGAAGAGAGCCTTTTTTTCCGGCGTTTTCTTTGTAGTGCTTGCGTCCTTTCCCCTTTCAGGCGATGTGGAATTCAGCGGCCTCGATCTTTCCGAGGAACTGCTGCTTTTTAAGGCCGATTCCAGCGGAAAAGGCTCCCTGCCGCAGAGCGGCGTTTTTGCCGCCGCCCTTGACAGCCAGGGCAGGGGGGAACTCAGGCAGCTTACCGCCTTTCCCGAGCGCGTTGACCTTTTGGATTCGGGCAGGATGCTCCAGGTGCGGAACGCCTTTGGTGTTATGCGCATCCCCGTCTCCGGCGGCCTTCCCCGGAGCGTGAGCGGCTTTCCGTCCTTTAGCGAGGGCGCGCCGGTCCTGGGCGGCAGGGTTGAATCCATGGTTTCTTCCGAGGACGGGCGCTGGATACTTAGCGTAGAACCGTTAAGCCCGGCCTACGGGAACCTGGTGCTCCTCAATACCGCCAACGGCGGCCGTACCCTTATCGCCGAAAGGGTGGAACGTCCTTCTTCGTATTTTCCCGCGTCCTGGAGTCCTGATTCACGGATGTTTGTGTATCAGAAGGAAAACAGGCTGTACTATTTTCCTATTAATACCCTTGCTTCTCCGGTGGATGAGCGCTACCGCGTCATAGGCGAAGGTTCCGTACAGTCGATAAACTGGGGCAGGCTCGGTGAATTTTATTACCTCAAGTCTTCAACCATATATCGGGTGCGAAGTTTTGACCTTTTTGCCAGGGCGCTCTACACTGATTTTCTTGAGGCGGGAACCATAGCGGGGACCATTCCTTTTGAATTTGACCCGAACTTTGACCGTTTCTGGATGGCCCCCGACGCCGGGGCCGTGGTCCTGTCCAAGGGAGGAAGGAACCTTTTCTATTATCCCCTGGACAGCGCCCGGGAGCTTCTTCCCCAGTCCTCCCTGCCCTATGTGCTGCTCCCAGGCGCGGCCTCGGATATAAGGCTGCTCTGGTCCGCTTCGGGCCTCATTACCACCCTGGTTTCCCTGCCCAAAAAAGGCGGCAGGGAGGTGCTGGCGTACCGGCTTGATACCGGGCACCAGGGGATGGTCTTTTCGCCCCTCGACAGGCCGCCGGGAAACGCCATGGCCCTTTCGCCTGACGGGACAAGGGTGCTTTTTTGGGGACCGGGAGGCGCGGTTCTCTACGACTATATCAACTGGAGAGCCCTTGCCGTACTCGATGACAACGCGGTCTACGCGGCCCTGTGGATGAGCGGCGATGAAGTCATCATCGCCGGATCCAATCTTATTGAACGCCAGCGTCTTGACGGCCGGAGGAGCCTTATCTGTCTTTCGCAGGCCGGGGCCTTTGGTTATGAGGAACGGAGTTCCCGCATAGCGGCGCGGGCGGGAGACGCCTGGTATCTTACCGACTGCCTTTCTCCCTGGACCCAGGCCGCCGCTCCCGTACTCAGGGAAAAGCGTATAAGTTCTTCCCGCTACCGGGTGTACCTTGAAAACCAGAGCGCGGGCGCCTATGTGAATATTCCCATGGCGCGGAATACAGCCTCCGTGGGAACCTTCCCCCTTATCGCCTCTCATACTGTTCCCCGTGACAGGCCCTCCGGTACAGCCGAAGAACGGGAAATCGCCGGGGTCTTTTCGCACGGAAGGCGCGAAGGTCTCAGGGAAACGGCGCTGGTTTTTGACTGCGTTGACGACGACGCGGGGCTCAGGACCGTGCTGGAAGTCCTCGAAGGCTTTGGCCTGCGGGCCACCTTCTTTCTTAACGGTGAATTTATCAGGCGTCACCCTGAATCGGCCAGAAGCATAGCCGAAGCCGGTCATGAGACAGCGTCAATGTTCTACGCGCCTGTGGATATTTCCGACGCCCGCTACCGCATAGACAGGGAATTTATTTCACGGGGCCTGGCCCGCAATGAGGATGAATTTTTCAGGGCCGCCCAGGCGGAACTTTCCCTTATCTGGCACGCCCCTTATTACGCCGCTTCCCAGGAAACAGCGGAATTTGCCGCCGCCGCCGGTTACATGACCACAGGGCGCGACGTGGACCCCTTGGACTGGATAGAGCGGAACGACGCCAAACGTACAGGCTTAAGCCAGCTTTCAGCCTCGGACATGATAGACCGCGTCATGGCCCAAAAAAGACCGGGTTCCATAATACCGATACGCCTTGGCCTCCTCCCCGGCGGAAGGGACGATTATCTTTTTAACCGCGTTGACGTACTCCTTGACGCCCTGGTCCGTGAAGGCTACGACGTGGTTCCGCTTTCGGTTTTGATGGAACATTCACGGTAAATATTTATTCCAATATGGAGAAAAAAGGCTATTGTATCCAGCCTGAAAAACCGCTTGCCGAATTTCCTCCCTTGTGTATACCGGCAGTGATGGTAAAAAGACATATTTCCGATAGAAGCGTTTCTTCGTTAGGCTGCGCCGGGGTATCGGTGGTGATTCTTGTCGTAGCGGACTATCCGAAGGGATACACAGACCCCGATGGGAAAAACTATCTCGATCGTGAGGATTATCCACCAGTTGAAAATTCTGATATTTCTGGCGATAACGGATTAGAAAGGCTTCAATCAATCGCAAGAACAATTACAGAAAGCG
>JAISDF010000015.1 GCA_031265025.1 Spirochaetaceae bacterium | reverse complement strand
TTGGCGAGAACCGCGACCGCCGAGCTTGAGCCTATGCGGTCCGCGCCGGCGTTGATAAAGGCTTCCATCTCATCCCTGGTTCTGATGCCGCCTGCGGCCTTTATCTTTACATTTGGGGCAAGGTACTTCCTGAAAAGCAGCACATCGTCAAGAACAGCGCCGGAAGAGCCGAAGCCTGTGGAAGTCTTGATATAGTCCGCGCCGGCTTCGCTTACAAGGCCGCAGAGTTTTATCTTCTCGTCAGTATCAAGATAGCAGGTCTCTACAATTACCTTGAGAATATGCTTTCCCGCGGCTTCGCGGAGGGTTCTGATCTCCGCGAAAACCGCGTCAAAGTTACGGTTCTTTACTTCCCCCACATTGATAACCATATCGACTTCCGAAGCGCCCTGGGCTATGGCCTCCCTTGCCTCAAAAGCCTTGACAGCCGCTATATTGTAACCCAGGGGAAAGCCTATGACGGTGCAGATAACCACGCCGCCAAAGGCTTCTTTTATGGGTTTGACATAGGACGGGGGCACGCAGACACTGGCGGTCTTGTAACGGGCGGCCTCATAACAGAGCTTGTCGATTTCCGCCCATGAGGACGAAGCCTTGAGCAGGGTATGGTCCACCCTGGAAAAAATTTCTTCGTTGGTCATAGCTTGGGTACAAAGGCAGGGGCTATTCCCGAATAATCGTTGTCGATTTTAAGGGAATCAAGTATCTGGGAAATCTGCCCCCGGTGATGATTTCCGTGGGAAATAAGCTGCTGGAGCATAAAGGCAACAGGAACTGAAGGCGGATTGCCCTTATACCAGGAAAGTTTTACCGGGGCTTTAAGGTCTTCTTCTTTCAGGGAAGAAACAAAATGTATATAGGCGTCGTCGGCTTTTTCAAAAGCGGCGCCCAGGGCCTTCCACTGTTCGGCGTTAAGGCCCCCCTGGGGCACCGTGACGGACTCAAGGGCCGACAAAGCCGACTGACTTCCGCCGAGGGCTTCTTTCAGCATGCCAAGGATAAAGACCGTGCCGCCGAGGATGTGGACAAAAAGACCCGAGAGGCTCTTGTAATAACTCCCCCTGTCCTTTTCCCGCTCGTCATTGGAAAGGCCGTCAAGTATCGCACAGACCGCCTTGTTCGCTTCTTTGTTGTATTTCGCAAAAGTAATAAACAATTCTTTCATTCTTACTCTCCACGTATGAAAAATCTAAGTACAAAAACAATAAAAAGTATCATGGTTACAAAGGATATTTCCCTGAATCTGAAAGACACAATCTTGAGTATCACATAACAGAGCATCCCGTAGACTATGCCTTCGGCTATGCTGTAGGTAAAGGGCATCATCACTATGGCTATAAAGGCGGGTATCCCTTCTGTGGGATCGGAAAAATCAACGCTGATTACCGACTTCATCATGAAGAAGCCGACCATAACCAGCGCGGGAGCTGTCGCCGCGCTGGGAATGAGCAGGAAGACAGGCGAAAAGAACAGGGCCAGAAGAAAAAGCAGGGCCGTGGTCAGGGCGCTGAACCCGGTGCGTCCTCCGGCGGCAACGCCGGCGGTACTTTCAACATAACTGGTTACCGTACTGGTCCCCAGGGCCGCGCCGGCGACGGTTCCGAGGGCGTCGGCGAGCAGGGCCTGCTTGACCCTGGGTATGTTCCCGTCTTTGTCGATAAGTTTTGCCTGGGTAGTAACGCCTACCAGGGTTCCCACCGTATCAAAGATATCAACAAAGAGAAAGGTAAAAAACACGGTAAAAAATTTAAAGCTCAAAACGGAAGAAAAATCAAACTTAAAAAGAAGCGGAGACGCGGGAAGGGCAATGGGGGCCCACCCCTTAGGTATGGTCGTAAGATCGAAAGGTATGCCTATGATGGTGGTAATCAATATGCCCAAAAGTATGGAACCGGGAACTTTGTTCGCGTAGAGGCCGGTGGTGATTATAAGCCCGATAAGGGCAACCAGGGCGCTCCCCGAACTGATATTCCCAAGTTCCACCAGGGTAGATTCGTTGGGAACAACTACCCCGGCGTTTTTAAGGCCGATAAGGGCTATAAAAAGCCCTATGCCCACCGCGACGGCCCGCTTGAGGTTCATCGGAATGGACTGAATAATCAGTTCCCGTATATTCACCAGCGAAAGCAGCACAAAGAGTATGCCCTCAAGGAACACCGCGGTAAGGGCGATCTGCCAGGAATACCCCATACGGTCAACAACGGTAAAGGTAAAGAAAGCGTTAAGACCCATACCCGGAGCCAGGGCCACAGGCAGATTGGCCGCGAAAGCCATCACCAGGGTGGCAAAAGCCGACGACAGCACCGTAGCGGTAAATACCGACGCGGCGGGCATAACATTGCCCGGCGTTCCTACGGCAGTGCCGATAAGACCCAGCATATTCGGGTTTACCGCCAGAATATACGCCATGGTAAGAAAAGTCGTTAAACCGCCAACCAGTTCCTTGGAAACTGTAGTACCATGCTCCCGCAGCCCGAAAATCCTCTCCATGGCTCCTCCTTAAAACACAAAACAGCGCGGCCGCCAGTCCCCGCTGTCTCCCGTAAAGTCTACCGGTAAAGCGCCCTTGGAGTATAGCCGGTATGAAGCAGCTCATGGGCCTTGTGGCCATTGGGCTCGCCGAGGAACTCTTTATACACCTGCGTGATAAAGGGGTTCTGATGGGAACAGCGGAGCGTTGAATGTTCGTCATCGGCATAGAGACCCGTGGTACGCCGGCCGCGTATTTCATCGGTACCGCCGTAGGGCTGGCCGCCGCCTGAGATACAGCCGCCCCGGCAGGCCATGACTTCCACAAAGTGATAGGGAACTTCTTTTCCCGCGTCCCTGGCCTCCCGTATCGTATCAAGCACGGCGGCTATATTACCCATCTGGTGGGCCACGGCTATGCGTATTTTGGTTCCGTTGCCAAAGTCAACTTCCGCTTCCTTGACCCCGTCAAGACCCCGGACAGGGAGAAAGTTGACGTCGGCGAGTTCCTTTTTTGTTACCAGGAAATAGGCGCTCCGCACGGCGGCTTCCATTACGCCGCCGGTAACGCCGAAGATGGTTCCCGCGCCGGTATAGGGCCCCAGGGGACTGTCGGCGTCCTCGTCGGGGAGATTGAGTACGTCAATGCCGGCCTGCTTGATCATGCGGGCAAGTTCCCTGGTGGTTATCACAATGTCCACATCATTACCGGTATTGGCGCCGAGGAACTTGGAGGCGCTCTTCATATCGTCATTGCGGTTTATTTCCCACTTCTTGGCGGTACAGGGCATGACCGAGACCGAATATATTTTTTCCGGGTCTATGCCGGCCTTGCCCGACCAGTAGGCTTTAATCATGGCGCCCATCATCTGCTGGGGCGATTTGGCGGTGGAAAAATTCGGTATCATGTCATTGTAATATTTTTCCATATAATCAACCCAGGCGGGACAGCAACTGGTAATGAGGGGTATATCGGCCTTGCCGCCCCCGGCCGCTTCCGTAAGCCGCTTAACCAGTTCGGTCCCTTCTTCCATTATGGTAAGGTCGGCCGAGAAGTTGGTGTCAAAAACGGTCTTAAAGCCCAGGCGTCTCAGGGCGGCGTATATTTTTTTGGTGAATACGGTTCCCGGAGGCAGGCCGAATTCCTCGGCCAGGGCGACCCGGACCGCCGGTGCTATCTGCACTACAGGATGTTTACCGGCGTCCTGGAGAGCCCGCCATACCTTGACCGTATCATCGCGCTCATAAATGGCCCCCACCGGGCAGTGGGCGGCGCACTGGCCGCACTTGATACAGGGGCTTTCCCCCAGGGGCGTATCCGCCGCGCTGGCTATGCGGCCCTTGATGCCCCTGCCCAGAAATTCCAGGGCCCAGACATTCTGCATCTCCTGGCATACCTTGACACAGCGGCCGCAGCGTATGCACTTTTCGGGGTTGAGAACTATAGCCGGGTTGGAATCATCTATGGGAAGGCCGTTAAGCACCTTGCGGTAGGGAGTTTCCCGTATGCCGAAATCAGCGGCCAGGGTCTGGAGTTCGCAGTTGCCGTTCCGGGGACACTGAAGACAGTCACTGGGGTGGTTGGAAAGTATCAACTCCAGCACGGTACGCCGTACCGCTATGATCTCGGCGTCATGGGTGATGACGCTCATGTTTTCAGATACCGGCGTAGTGCAGGCCCTGACCATCTTGGGAGAACCTTCCATGCGCACGATGCAGAGACCGCAGGCCGCCCAGGGAGGGAGGTCGGGATTGTAGCACAGGGTAGGTATCTTTACATTGACTTTTCTGGCCGCGTCCAGAATGGAACTTTCATCCTCAGCCTGAACCGGTATGCCGTTTATTTTAAGGTTTACCATTTGTCTCTCCATCACTTCTTGATTATGGCGCCGAACTTGCAGCTTGTGAAACACTGACCGCACTTGATACACGCGTTCTGGTCTATCGTGTGGGCCGATCTTCTCTCTCCGGTAATACAGTTGGCCGGACAGTTCCTCGCGCAGAGGCCGCAGCCTATGCACTTTTCCGCAAGTATCTCATAACGGACAAGCTGTTTGCATTTGCCTGAATGACACCTCTTGTCCCGTATATGCTCAAGATACTCGTTCCTGAAATTCCGTATTGTGGAAAGGGTGGGATTGGCCGCCGAACCGCCCAGCATACAGAGGCTGGCCTTGGTCATGGCGGTTCCTATGGCCTCAAGCCTGTCCAGGTCGCTTTCCTCGCCGTTGCCCCTGGCGATCTTTTCCAGTATATGAAGTATCTGTGTGGTACCTATGCGGCAGGGCGAACACTTGCCGCAGGATTCGTCAACGCAGAAATCCATATAGAACCTGGCAACGTCAACCACGCAGTCATCCTCATCCATGACTATCATGCCCCCGGAACCCATCATGGAACCCATGGCGGTAAGGCTTTCATAGTCTATGGGCGTATCGAGATTGGCCTCGGTAATGATGCCCCCCGACGGACCGCCGGTCTGGACACCCTTGAATTTTTTGCCGTCCCTGATGCCGCCGCCTATTTCAAAAATAATCTCCCTGAGGGTGGTGCCCATGGGAACTTCCACCAGGCCGGAATTTTTTACCTTGCCGGTAAGGGCAAAGACCTTGGTTCCCTTGGATTTCTCGGTTCCGATTTTTGAAAGCCACGCGCCGCCCTTGGCGGTAATGACCGGTATATTGGCCAGAGTTTCAACATTGTTGATGATAGTGGGCCTCTGCCACAGTCCCTTGTTCGCCGGGAAGGGCGGCTTGGGAACCGGCATGCCCCGGCTGCCTTCCACCGATTTAATCAGCGCCGTTTCCTCGCCGCAGACAAAGGCGCCGGCGCCCAGCCGTATCTCAATGTCAAAATCAAAGCCGGAGCCGAGTATGTTTTTGCCCAAAAGGCCGTAGTCCTCGGCCTGTGAGAGGGCCTTTCTGAGCCGCTCGATGGCAAGGGGATATTCCGCCCTGATGTACACAAAGCCCTGATGGGCGCCTATAGCTTTGCCGGCGGTTATCATGCCTTCGATGACCGAATGGGGGTCGCCTTCGATGGTGGACCGGTCCATATAGGCGCCGGGGTCGCCTTCGTCGGCATTGCATATAACGTACTTGATATCCCC
>JAISDF010000006.1 GCA_031265025.1 Spirochaetaceae bacterium | reverse complement strand
CGGAATCCGGCCCCATGAGGCCGACCGCGTCCCCTATCCATTTTTTCAGTCCCGCGTGTTTTAATTCTTCAACCTTCATAAAAATTCTCCTGTATATCATTACTGTATATCATTATAAGAGAAAAGCGGTAAAACACAAGGGGTATAGGAATTACAGCGGGTTCGAATCGCGAACTATGGTTCAAACGGCTACGCTGAAAACCGCCCCGGCGGGAGCTTCGGGCGCCGGTTTATAGGGCATGGCGGCGTGGGCGGCCTGGGCCTGGCGTATCTGGTTCTCGTACTGTTCGATAAGGGCGTCTATGCGCTCGTCGCCGGGGTTTTCGCCCTGGTTTTGCGGCACGGGGAGGGGGTTTTTCTTGATCTGCTGGAGCTGTTCTATGAGGGTGTTGAGCACTTTGAGCCTGCTTATGGTTATGCCCCGGACTCCTTCGGGGGCCGGAATACCGGAGACATGCTCAAACTGGGAGTAGATATAGCTTGAAGGGGCCACCGGCAGGGACATTCTTCCCCCGGCCGCCACGCTGATGGCGTATCCGACGCTGGGGAACGCTGTTCCTGTACTGCCGATTCCGCGTATCATTTTCTGCTTCCTCTCTTTTACTATCGGAAGAAACAGAAAATTTATAATAGTGAGGCGGTCTAAAACCGCTTGCGCTCGCCGTAGCTCAATTTTCCGTCTTTGACAGCGTCGCTGGGGAAGTATTCGCGCTCACAGGAAGGGTCCCCGTTCAAAAGATTTTTGGTAATCCGGTGCGATGTTGTTCGTGAAAAGTTTTCGATGTTGGTAGTGTCAATAACGTCACAGTAAAGAAGCGCTATCTTTTTGAACCAGGGGTAGTCTTTGTAATAGCCAAGCCACTGATGGGCATAGGGGCAGCGGACTTCGCCGCATTCGGGGTTCCATTCACTCCAGGCGATAAAAGGGAGGTCGTTCACCTGTTTGAAATTTTCCAGGCTGCATGCAAGGCCCCTTGCCGCCGCTCTTTTTCGCGCGCCGTCGGTCCTGTCAAGGCTCAGCTCAAAAACAGCCTTTTGAATCAGGGGCAGGGCGTTTTCTTCGCCAAGGCTTTCCACAAGGACCTTGCAGAAATGAAAATACAGCATGGCGAATTGCCGGCACGCCAGCCGCACTTCTTCTACCGTCGCTTTTTTCTCTTCTTCCATTTGTCTCCTCCTGTGTTACTTCAAAATATAGTATTCCCATTACAACTGGGTAGCAAGGTTTGAATAACTGTTATGACAAGCGACCCAGTGATCGTCGGCGGGATCTATGCGCGTCAGGGGAGGCTCCGTTTCCCGGCAGAGCGAGGTGCAGTTCGGGCATCGCGGATGAAAACGGCAGCCAGGGGGCGGGTTTACCGGGCTTGGAACATCGCCTTTAAGGAGAATGCGTTTCCGCCCCCGGTCGATTTTGGGGTTTGGAATGGGTACGGCGGAAAGCAGCGAAATTGTATAGGGATGCATGGGATTTGCGTAGAGCTTGTCCGCCTGGGTAATCTCGACAATTTTTCCCAGGTACATTACCGCCACATTGTCACTGATGTTGCGGACCACCGAAAGATCGTGGGCGATAAAAAGATAGGTCAGAGCCAGTTCGTCACGGAGCTCTTCAAGTTTGGCGATAATTTGGGCTTGTATCGAAACGTCGAGGGCGGAAACCGGTTCGTCGCAGACTACGAATTTCGGACGCAGGGCAAGGGCCCTGGCGATTCCGATGCGCTGCCGCTGTCCACCCGAAAACTCATGAGGATACCGGTCGTACATAGCCGGGTCTAGTTCTACCATGCGGAAAAGATCCGCCACTTTGTCCCGGTATTCGCTTCCCCTGGCCTTTGTGTGTGTTTTGAGAGGTTCGCCGATAATTTCGCCGGCAGTCATCCTGGGATCGAGAGAACCGATGGGATCCTGCAGTATTATCTGCATGTCGCGTCTCTTGTTCCGCAGTTCACTTTCGGACAATTCCGTGAGCTCAATGCCGTCAAAGCTGACTTTGCCTTTCATGTTCCGGTAGAGCCGCAGAATACAGCGGCCGGTGGTAGACTTGCCGCAGCCCGATTCGCCCACAAGCCCAAGGGTTTTTCCTTTTTTTATTTGGAATGATACTCCGTCAACGGCGCGGAGCTCAGCCGTCTTTCGCTTAAAAACGCCTTTTGTAACCGGAAAATACATGCGTATGTTTTCAACATCCAGCAAAGGAACTTCTTCCATGGTTTATCCTTACTTTAATGTGCGCCGTGAATTTCATCCGGCTTGCGGAAGCAGGCCCTGAAATGATCTTCGCCGCTTTTTTCAAGAAGCGGCTTTTCCCTAAAACAAATATCCCTGGCGCACTCGCAGCGCGGCGCGAAACCGCATCCTAAAGGCATGTGCGCAAGGTCAGGCGGCTGCCCCCTGATGGCTTTGATCTTTTGGTGCTTGTCAACATCAAGGCGCGGTACCGACGCGAGAAGCCCCTCGGTGTAGGGGTGCTGCGCGTTTTCAAAAAGTTCATCGGTAGACGCGCTTTCCACAATGCGTCCGGCGTACATAACGTTTACCCGGTCGACATAACGGGCGACAAGGCCGAGGTTATGGGTTATCATGATAACCGATGTCCCGAATTTTTGCCGTATATCGTCGATAATATCCATCAGTTGGGCCTGCACGGTAACATCAAGAGCGGTCGTCGGTTCATCGGCGATAAGAAGTTCCGGGTTGCAGCTCAAGGCCATGGCTATCATTATACGCTGCTGCATTCCGCCTGAAAACTGGAAGGGGTAATCGTTTACCCGGCGTTCCGCGTCGGAAATGCCGACAAGTTTCAAAAGCCGTATCGATTCTTCGGAGGCGGCATTTTCGTCCAGTCCCCGGTGCAGCGTAAGGCTTTCGTTAATCTGCTCTTTTACCGTGAGTACAGGGTTGAGGGAAGTCGACGGTTCCTGAAAAATCATGGAAATTCTGTTGCCCCGGATGTTACGCATTTCCTTGTCGCTTGCTTTCAGAAGATCCTTTTCCTGAAAAAGAATTTCTCCTCCGGCAATACGTCCGGGCGGATTGGGTATAAGGCGCAGAATAGACATGGCGCTGACGCTTTTCCCGCAGCCGCTTTCACCGACAAGGCCGACGTTTTCGCCCTTGTACACATGGTAGCTTAAACCGTCAACCGCTTTTACCTCGCCTTCGCGGGTAAAAAAATGAGTTTTAAGGTTCTTGATATCTATTACCTTTTTGCTTTTGTCGACCATTGTACATCTCTTTTTACCGGTATAAGTGACAGTAATTTTTTTACCGCCGATTTTCTCTGTTCAAATGAACCAAGGCCGCCGCGAAGGCGCGGGTCCAGAAGATCCCGCAGGGCGTCACCCAGAATGTTCATCCCATACGCCGCGACGCACAAACACAGTCCCGGCCAGAAAGCCATCCATGGCGCGACCAGCATGTAACTGCGTCCTGAAAGGCTCAGCATGCTTCCCCAGGACGGCTCGGGCGGCGGAACGCCGAGGCCCAGAAAACTTAAAGTCGCCTCAGCTATAATGGCGGTTCCCATGGACACGGTAAACATCACAATAACAGGAGCCATAATATTCGGCAGAACATGCCGCCATATTTTCCGCAGCGGTTTTACGCCGATGGTTTCCGCCGCCTCCATGTAGAGGTTTCGCTTAACGGTGATTACCGCGCTGCGTATCACCCGTACCTGTCCGCCCAGACCTGACTGTATGCCCAGTACCAGCGTCAGGGGGACAAGGCCGGGGCCTGTTATCGCGATTACTGTCAGCAGGACGACAAGGGAAGGCAGACACATCATCGCGTCGACAAAGCGCTGGATCAGGGTATCGATAAAACCGCCGAAATAGCCTGAAATTGAACCAAGCAGAACGGATATCACCGTTCCCAAAAGAGACACGCCGAAACCGACAATCATGGAAAAACGGACGCCGTACACAATGCGGCTGAAAATATCCCGGCCGAGGTTATCGGTTCCCATAATATGTTCGGAGCCCGGAGCTTTAAGGCGGACCGCGAAGTTGACATCGTTATAGCCGTAGGGCGCGATGACATCGGCGAATATTCCGGTCAGAAGCAAAACAAGCAGGATTACCGCGCCGACTGTCCCCAAAGGCTTTTCCTTTACAAGGCGCGTTACAATATCGTTGGCATTAATGTTCATGGTTTTGTTTCATTCATCCTTAATCGTATTTTATGCGCGGATCAAGATAGACATACAGAATGTCTATGATGATATTGATGACAAGCACAAATCCCGCCATTACAAGATTTATCGCCGATATGATGGGATAGTCCCTGGTGTTGAGGGCGGTAATAAGGTAACGCCCCATGCCCGGCAGCCCAAATATCTGTTCCAGTATTACCGAACCGCCTATCAGTACCGGAAGCTGGTTTCCGATGATTGTCAGAATGGGGACAAACGCGTTTTTAAGGGCATGGCGTTTTACGATGATCATTTCTTTTAAGCCTTTTGACCAGGCCGTCCTGATATAGTCCTGTCTTAAAACTTCCAGCAGCATGGTCCGGGTCATCCGCATGGTGGACCCGGCAAGTCCCATTCCCAAAATAGCCGCCGGCAGGACAAACTGAACCAGGTTTCCCCATACATCTTTATGAAGGGGAATATATTCAATGGCCGGCGTCCAGTGCCACCAGATTGACGGGTATACCACCGCCATAGTTCCTATCCAAAGGGCCGGAAGGGAAATAGCGAGTATTGATATGGTACGCCCCGCGTAATCTCCAAGGGTCTCCTGCCGCATCGCGGAAAACAAGGCGATGGGCAGGGAAAACACAAGACCCAGAATAACCGCGATACCTCCAAGTTCCAGCGAGATGGGGAGCGTTGCGAGAAGCTCCTGGGTTATGCTTTTTCCTGTCCACAGCGAATTGCCGAAATCCCCCCGGAAAACATTTTTTATCCACGTTACATACTGAATGTGGGCAGGGATGTTCAAACCAAGCTGGTGATTTAACTGATCGACCGTATACTCAAGGTTTACGGTCGATCCCTCGCTTCCCATTTCCGCTACCATCAGGTCCACGACATCGCCGGGAATGAACCGGACCAGCAGAAACACAAGCACCGTGATGAAAAAAACGGTCGGAACAAGCAGAAGAAATCTGCGCGCTAAGTAGCTTCCCATGATGTACTCATTTGCGGACTATCATGTAGTCCAGGGGAACTCTGGCCGATTTGATTGAACCGGCCGCGGGCCAGCCCACGCCAAGATGCATCGCCACTTCAAGCTCATCGGGCAGCCCCCAGGCTTCTTTGAATTTTTTACCGTTCCCCGGAGAATCGGAGAGCCACACGCTGGTAAGCCCCAGTGCCTGGGCCATAAGCCCCATATGATCCCCGGCCGCCGCGCAGTCAAAGCCCCGGTTATGAGGCACCCGGTCGGGAAGATCCTGCCGGACGATGTGCGACGGCCGCGTATCGTAGCAGATAACGATGATGACGCCGTTGTCCACGGGAACATCGCTGCGGATAAGTTTCTTTTCTTCTTCGGTTTTGAGTATGACAAAACGTACCTCGTCAAGATTGCAGCCCACAGGAGCCGCGCGGCCCGCTTCGAGGATTTTTTCGATTAAATCATCGCCCACTTCCTTTTTGGCCCAGCCGCCCCGGCTGGTACGCCTGCCCCAAATCAGCTTATGTACCACCTTGAGTTCTTCTTCCGTAAACGGAACGGGAAATTCATCAAGCTCGGGGATTTCGGGCCTGACGCCTTCGCGGATCCGCGCGGCATAATCCAGATGGCGCTTTACCCACAGGATATCTTCATCATCAGGATACCCTTTTTCCTTCCAGACATCGTACAAGACCTGTGCGGTAATTCCTAAGGTCGGCACCGCCTCGTTTTTCCAGTTCAGTACCAGCGGATACATAGGAACCTCAATGCCGTGATGCGTCCTCTCGTGCAGGGCGCCTCTGAGGGAAACCTCGTCCAGTTTTCTGATATCGTCTTTTGTGTATTGGATACCGCCGATGTTGTATGTGCTTTCTTCCGCCATGATAGTGCCTCCTGTTAATAACCCATTGCTTTTTTCAGATCCTGATCGATCCAGATATACCGGGGAAAATTGTTGAAGTGTCCCGCGCCCAGGCTGTATTCGCCTGAAAAGTTTTTTACCCAGGGCCACCAGAGCGTGTAGGTATACGGCGCGGGGAGAAACAGAATCCATGATTGTTCCAGAATATGGGGAGTGTATTCGCCCATGATTGCCCACGCCTTCTCATCATCAATCATAAAGCCTTCGGCAAAACGGGCGATCATTTCGTTGACCTGGGGATCGTCGATCATCGCCAGATTGCCCGGATCGGTGGGACGAAAATCGTGGAACGCGTGGGGCGTATTACCGAAGGTTGAAAAGAAGATCCCCTGGGCGTGGGCCCTGCCGGTGCTGATGGAAGTGTAGACCGTGTTTTCCCTCACCTGAAGATCGAGCCTGACGCCGATTTTTTCAAGCTGATACTGCAATATGCTCGCAAGATCAATCTGCGGCGCGCTGAGGATAACTTCAACGGTAAATCCGTCAGGATACCCCGCCTCGGCAAGCAGTTGTTTTGCCCTTTCGGGATTGTATTGGAAAAGTTCCTGTACATGGGGCGGAAGGCTTTCCAGTTCCCGGTACGCGCCAAGGCTCTTGAAAAGAGTCCTCGGCGCGATGGGGAACGCAAGCAGTTCCGCCTCGCCTTCAAAGAAATCATTGATGACGGCATCCCGGTCTATGGCCATCTGCAGCGCCTGACGCACCCTGAGGTCATGCCATGGCTGGTCCGGCCTGTCGGAACGCAGGGCGATTCCCGCGGGATATCCGACAATACGCGCCGATTTGAGTCCCGGATTTTCCCCGATAAGCTGTTTGTAATCATCCAAAGAAACATTTCTTATATAATCAATCTTACCGGTACGAAACGCTGAAAGCTGGGTTGAGAGATCGGGAATAATAAGATACCGTACGCGGTCAAGGTAGGGCAGTTGGTTTCCCTTCCCTTCTCCGTAGGGATCTCTCTCCCAGTAATTTTGATTCCTGGTGAAGGTCATGGAACTGTTCAATACATAATCCGCCAGCACAAAGGGGCCGGTGCCGACATCGTTCCAGATGTTTTTCAGGTCGCCGTATTTTTGCACCACTTCAGGGGCGTAAACCGGCACCATCTCGGTGATCCAGTAAAACAGGGAACCTATAAATTCGGGTTTTCCCTTTACTTCCACTGTCCACTCGTCAAGGGTTTTAACCGAGCTTGGGAATTCATCGGGGGTAAGCCGCGAGAGGGCATAGGCATTCGGTAACGACACACTCGGTTCCATATTAAACTGGCGTCTAAGGGTAAAGGCGATATCCTCCGCGCTCATTTCCCTGCCGTTTACAAGCCGGCTTGCTTCAAGATCAGGATTCAGCCCGAAATGAACGCCGCGCCGTACATGCAGAATGATCGTATCATTACCAACAAAATCCCAGCTTTCAATGGGACCGCCGATACTCACCGCCAGGGGAGGCGTACTGATGTCGAAGTCCGCGAGGTGTTCGCCCGAAGGACCCTTTGCCCAGTCCCCCTGAATCAAGGTGTTGGAGGTCTGCTTGAGATGTTCAACCGACGCCCAGTTTAATGTCGCGGAATCAAAGCCGCGCTGCTCTGCCGGATACGCTATCGTAAAAACACCGCCGTATTCAGGCGTTGTTTTTTCGTTGCCAGTTACCGCCGGGGATGGCCGCGCCGGAGACCGGGAGCATGACACAAAGAAAAAAGCCATAAAAAACGCGGTCCCGCCAAATAAAATCCTTGTCATCTTTTTCATGATTGCACTCCTTTCTGTTCTTTACGAATCAGCGACTCCATAAACTGGACGTAGGTATCTTTGGTAAACTTCGGCTTGTAATTCGCCGCAATTTCCTTTGCCGCTTCGGCGTTGTTTTTGAGAAACCCGTAAGCCCCCAGCGCGAAAATTTTTGCCGTGCTGATATATGCTTCTTCCTCATCAATGATCTCAAACGCCGGCGAGTGGTAGGCCCCCTTGGATCCTCCGGTGCTGAATGTCAGGACCGGCTGGATATGCTGCACATCGCCGACATCGGTAGAACCGGTGCCATGGTGATCTTCGCCGCGGATATTCGGCTCCTTTCCGGGGAAAACGTTCCTTATCGCCTCGATCAGCGCGGGATGGGCCTGAGTCGGAAGCTGGGGTAAATAACCGGGCATGGTTTCGATTTCGTAACCCGCGCCAAGCGCGGCGGCGCCCGCCTTGTATGCGCGGTCTGTTTTCAGGTCGGCGTCTTTTATGGCTTCAATGTTTTTTGCCCGGACAAGGGCTTCCAGTATCACCTCATCGGGGATCACGTTTACCAGATCGCCTCCCTTGGTGATAATGGGGTGAATCCGCACGTGGTCTTCGTCCTTAAAGGTTTCCCGCTGGTATTGGAGAGCCGTATGCCCCAGGGCGGCGGCATTGAGGGCGTTTACTCCCAGATGCGGCGCTCCTGCCGCATGGGCCGCCCGTCCCAGTATGCGGATGACCTTGGAAACAAAACCGTTGCTGCTGCCGCCTCCTGTGGAGGCCCCTTCATTGTTCAAATGATGGGCGATATTCAGCGTAATGTCGTCAAAGGCGCCGATGCGGATAAGTTCGCACTTCCCTCCGCCGTAACGTATCTTTCCTTCCTCCTTTAACTGATTCTTGAAGGCGATTTCCCCGTATTCTTCCGCCGGAACCGCGAAGAATGTTACATTCCCGCCCAGAGCCGCCGCGACTTCCGTATCGCTTAACGCATACGCCGCGCCCAGAACGCCGGCAAGCTGCGCGTGATGTCCGCAGCAATGGGCCGCCTGGGTTTCGGGATTGGCGTATGTATGCGACGGAATCCGCAGGGCGTCAAGCTCCCCGATAAGCGCAATGTTCACGCCTTCCCCTTTCGGCTTGAGGTAGCCCTTTACGCCGGTAATCGCGAGTCCTGTTTCAATTGCGGAAAGCCGCAGCGCTTTCAGGGCGCCGGTAAATTTTTCCGCTGTCCGGAATTCCTTGAAACCAAGTTCCGCGTGGGTGTAGATATCCCTTGCGAAGGCAATGATCGCGTCCCTGTTTTCATCGATTCTTTTGACAATCTTCGTTTCGATAGTGTCCATTTCAATTACTCCTCTGTTCTGTATTCCTGACAACTAAATCACGGATAACATTTTTTCCCGCGGGCTCAAGCAGAAGCCTTTCGACCTCAGGCTCCACTTTCGCGGTACAGGCAAGGGTATTTTTTCCGTTGAGCTTAACGGCGCAGCGGCCGCATATTCCCTGACAACAGGCGCTGTGACGGTAATAGGCAAGGCTGTGATCCAGTTTTTCGTAGATGTAATCCAGTACCTGCATCACGTTGATGGTTTTGCCGCTGCCGGGCAGTTCATAGGACTGTACGACGCCGTTTCTGTTGATGTCCACTTTCATATCACGACTCCTTCAAAACTTTTTCCGCGAGGAAATCCGCCACTGACGGATAGTTTTCCGTATCAAGGGGAATATAGAAGCTCCCGGGTTTTCTCTTTTCATATTTTATTGCGTTGTTGTGTAACGAAGCGATAAAATTAAAAAGATATTCCCGGTTGTTCACTTCGGGATAATCGGCGCGCAAGTGGGTTCCCCGGCTTTCCTTTCTGTTAAGCGCGCCATAAATGCCTGTTTCCGCGCAGAGGGCAAGATTGCGGACAATGACGGAGTTAAGCCATTCAAGATTGTAGCGGCGCTCGTTTGGGACTACCGAAAGCCGGTCGAGGCCGGATCTGAGGGCGGTAATTTCCGCATAGGCCTTTTCAAGACGGCTGCCGCTGCGGTAAAAATCAAAACCCGCGTCGCAGATTGTTTCAAGTTTTTTCCGCGCCTCAACAGGGCTTACGCCTTCTTTTCTGTCAAACGGCGCGAGAAGGGCGGCGGCTTTTTCTTCCGCGTCAGCCTCAACGCCTGGGGAAACAGGCCGAGTATTCGCCGCGTATCCGGCCGCTGTTTTTCCCGCGACCCATCCGTGGACAAGCATTTCCGTAAGACCGTCGCCGCTGCGGAAGGCTCCGAAAGTACCCGCGGTAACTTCGCCCGCCGCGAAAAGTCCCGGAACTCCCGCGACGGAAAAATCCGTATCAACAACAAGACCTCCCATGCTGTACTCATTGCCAAAAGTAACCTTCATTCGTTTTTTGTTTTTTATGATGTCTTCGGCAAGGCGCGCAAGATCGATTCCGTTGTAATATCCGTCCCGGTGCAGCTTTGAATGGGCATCCGCGAATTTTTTAAATCCCTCGCGGATTTCATGATCGCTGTAATCAGAATAATCGTAATAAAAAGCATTGCCATGGGTATCGAATTTCTCGAAAATTCCTTTGCCGTAAAACTGGGCCATCAGGACCTTGTTGACTTTACCGGTAAGGGGCCCGGCTTTATATTTTTTATCCGCCGGGAAGGGAAGATCGGCCCCGTCGAGGTCTGTCTTCTTCGCGGCGATGGGCGCCGTTCCCATGGACAGCAGGAAGGGGAGCAGGGAACCTTTCGCGTATTCAGGTTCCAGAATGGTTCCGATGTGGAGGAGGAATTCCATATCGGCGGCAAAAGCCCCTGCCCGCAGTCCCATGGCAATACCATCGCCTGTCATGTCGCTGTTTGAATTTTTTACGGAAAAAGGCTGATAGCCCCCGCTGGCGATGATGACGGCGTTTGCGTCAAAGCGCACAATATCGCCTGAATAAATATCGATTCCGACAGCGCCCGCCGCCCTGCCGTCTGATTTTATGATGTCTGTTACCAGAATATCTTCATAGAGGCCGATGTTTTTTCCGTACTTGACGCCCCTTGCGACGGCCTTTCCGAAAGCCGCCCCCGATGTAAACCAGCTTGACGAAACCGGATTGTAGATAAAAAGGGAACCAGAGTCTTTTGCCCATTCAAGACATTCGGCTACCGCTTCCGGGGCCTTGTCCACAAAGAGCTTTTGTAAATTTTGGTTTCCCAGGAAAAAGGCCGAGTACACGAGCTTTTCAAATAACTTTTTCCGGGTAGATTCAGGATTGGAGGGAAGCCCCAGGATTTCTTTTGCCCCTTCCCCGTCGATGCCGAAACCGCCGCCAATCATGATGGTGTTCCCGCTTTTACCGGCTTTGCCTTTGGAAACAAGATTCACCCGCGCTCCGGCCCGCGAAGCCTGTACGGCGCTCATGACAGCCGCTCCGCCGCCGCCTATAACAAGAACATCGCTCCGGTATATTTCCGCGATACGCTTCATGGCTTCTTCCTTATAATATAATTCCCATAGGTATACTATGTTATTTGTTTATACTATAGGTTTTGAATTTTCTTGTCAAGTGAATTTTATATCAGTGGACGGGATTGGTCCTGTACCACGCGCCTACCCGGCGTTCCAGGGAATTGACCCCGTCCCGGGAGGAGGCCCGGAGCCGTTCATGGAAAAAGGGGAATATAACCTGGTTTTTGAGTATCAGCCAGTTATAGGGCAGTATATTGGGCGGGGTGAGGTAGTCCTGGGGGGGCATGTGGCCCAGAAGCTGGGGGTAAAACCGGGGGTAAATCCCTTCGGTTACGGTCCTCAGGGCAGAAAAGCCGTTTCCTATGCCGAAGGAATGTTCATAGGTCCGGTTTTTCCTGCTTGCCTCAAGAAGGGAACGCTGGGTTTCCTCGTTGAAGAACCACTGGATAAAGGCCCTGGCCGCTCCTTTTGCCCTGCCTTTCTTGCACAGGCCCATAAACACCGAGCCTTCGTACAGGGGAATGCTCCGCTGGCTGGCTATCCAGCGGAAATCAAGGCCGGAGCGCAGTTCCTCATGCAGGGTAAAAAGGTCCTGGCTCTTCATATAGCCGAACAGTATGCGGCCCGAAAGCGCCAGCTTGGCCTGGGGCGTATAAAAATACTTGAATACAAAGTCGTCCTCGGCCTGAATGCTGCCGTTGGCCTCGCTTGTCCAGTCCCTGATGTAGGAAACCGCCCTTTCCAGGGCCGGGGAATCCCAGGCTATGGGGTTGGCCTCCCTGAAATTGGCGTTAAAAAGGCCCGCCACAAGGTACACGAACTCATCATCCGACGCGGGGGCAAAACCGAGCCGGGTGTATACGCCGTTTGCCGCCGTATTGTACGCCTTGCCCAGCTCCCTGATTTCGTCAAAGGTGATGACAAAGGGATTATCCACCATCCGGCTGTTTTCCAGGGAAAAGACCAGGGCCGGGGCGTTAAACGATACGGGAAGGAGGTATTGCCGCCCCTCTATGGCGCCAAGGGCAAGGAGCGAGGGGTAAAACGAATCTTTCCGTATGGAACCGAAAATCTTGTCCAGGGGACTAAAGAGCGAACGGGTCGCCGAACTTTTCAGCCAGCTTCCCGCGGCAAGGTCGGGGAATTCCCTCCGGCCCGCTTCGGCAAGGACCCTGGCAGGGTAAGGGTAGTATTCAATTTCAATCTTGTACTGGTCCTGGGCGGAGTTAAAATACTCCCCGTACAGGGCGAATTCCGGGCAGTCGGTCCACAGGACCGCCGTCTTTTTTCCCGCTGTACAGCCCGCACAGGCCAAGGCGCCCGCGCAGACCAGGGCCGCGAAAAGAAGGGCGATGATTTTCCGCATGAAAGCATCCTATTGCCGGCTTTCCGTGCTTGTCAATCCTCGGCCGGAGAGGTATGATTAGAGTGATGCAAATACGAGAACCTGAAATAGTCAGATTGATAGAACAAATCGGGGCGCACTACAAGGATAATATATCCAACCGCTTTATACGCCCCGCCCTGCTCCAGCTCCCCCTGGAGAAGCAGTCCTGGGACTTGATTGAAATTCTCACCGAAAAGATTGAACAGTACCGCTACCAGGGCTTTCATCTGGACGAACTGTACCGGCAGATAGGCGCGGCGGCCCGTTTTGTGGCCCTGGCCCGCAAGGAACTGGTTCCTACCCTGCGCAACAGGCTGGGGAGCGGCACTACCGCCAGCTCCGAAAAAGTGCTCAGGGATATGGCGGTCAACAATTTCGCTTCAAATTTGCAGCTCTTTGCCGATTTGGTAAACGAGCTTTTCATCAAACTTGTGGAACTGGACAAAAAAGATTCCAAGGGCCACAGGCCCCTTTACGCCCAGCTTCCCGAACTCCAGGACATAGGCCACATGCTTGTCGGCTGACGCGCGGTTTCGCCCATGAGCGGCCCGCGGCGGCGCCTTTGCCCGCACCGGCGGCCTCATGCGCGGCCCGCGGCAGCGCTGTTGCCAGGGCAGCGCCCTTGTCAGAGCTGTTCGGCGGTCCGGTAGATGATTTCGAAAATTTCAGGTATCTGCTCTTCCTCAAGGCTTGAAAAGGCCACCCGCAGGTAAGAATCCAGGGCCACGGTCCCTATGCCGTGGACGGAAAGAAGTTCCCGGCGGAGCTTTTCCGCGCTGATGCCCCGGCACAGAAAACTCATGAAGTACCCGGCGTTAAAGGGCAGGGCCTCCAGCACCCTGTGCCCCCTCCGACCGGCAACAAAATCCCGCACCGCCCGGTAGCGTCCTTGCATAATACGGAAGAACGCCTCTTTTTCTTCCCTGGTTTTGGGATCGGCAAGGGTTTTGAGCATGATGGACTGGGCCGGCGTATTAACGCAGGACACCGAAGACCGTATGGTCCCCATGAGCTTTTTTTCAAGGGCGTCGCGGGTTTCGCCATCCATACCCCTGGAACCAAAGGTAAGAAACCCCATCCTGAGCCCCCATACATAGTCTTCCTTGGTGGGCCCGTCTATCTTTATTGCCAGCACCTTTTCGTCAAGACCCGCAAAACGGCCAAAAAGGGATTCCTTAAGCGAATCCTCGTAAAAAAGGCCGAAGTACGCGTCATCAACCAGGACCAGCACGTCGGCCCCGTTCCCGGCCGCTTCCTGTATGATGCCAACCAGGGCGTCGCCTTCGCTCTTGGACGGCATATAGCCTGAAGGATTCTGGGGAAAATTGAACAGCACCCTGAGCTGCCCGCCCTGTGCCGCCTCTTTGCAGCCCGCCGCGATAGCGTCAATGTCGAGACCCCGGCCGGGGACAAAAAACGGCACGCTCTTTACTATGCCGTTCTTTCTGCCCTCGATGACCAGGGCGTAATTGTCCCAGCAGGGCTCGGCGCTGAGCACCGTCTGCCCCGCGTCGACAAAAAGATCCGCCGCGTAGGAAAGCCCCGAAGTCAGTCCGGGAATTACCGCCGGAAGGGATATGCGGTCCCCGTTTATCGAAGGGTTCTTCCTGAGCATCTCGTCTTTCCAGACCCGCCTCGCCTTTTCCAGCCCCGCCGTAGGGGCATAGGCCACCGATTCATCGGGACTGAGGGAAGGCATAGCCCCGGCCACGCTTGCGAGCCGCATGGGTCTCCCGTCCTTATACGCCATGCCAATAGTCGCGTTGGCCCTGTGTGCCTCTTTTTTCGCCTCTCCCGACTGGGCAATAATGCCCTTGGGAAAATACATGCGCCGCCCAAGCGCCGACAAAAGGCGGCCGGACACACCCTTGTCAAGAATCTGATTGAGTTCTTC
>JAISDF010000162.1 GCA_031265025.1 Spirochaetaceae bacterium | reverse complement strand
ACCTATATTGAACTGTACGACGCCGATGAAAACCTCATCGACGAGGACGACGACGGCGGCGAAAACTACGATTCGTATCTCAGCGTCAATCTGGAACCCGGCGACTATTACATCAAGGTTACAACCCTGGACAGTAACCCGCCCGAAGATTATTACCTGCTCAGCGTAGAGTTTCTGCGGTAAATAGAGTGCTGGGGGCTGTTACGGCGGCCCCAGCGCGGATGATTTCGCTGACATACTGGTCGCCATGTTCATAAATCACATTTGCTGCCGGGGTAATTAAAACAGGCATTGCCTGATTACCGTCCCAGGTAAAAATACTTCTCTGTGATATTATACCTCTACCACTCCGCGACGGCGGCCCTAAAGGCGGGGGCCGAGTCCCTGATAAGTTTTTCGTCTACGCAGTAGGCAAAGCGCACCCATCCCGGCTTCTTAAAGGAGGAACCCGGAACGCCAAGTATGAGGTGTTTTTTAAGATGCGCGGTAAAGTCGCTGTCCGCGGAGGGGCCGTTTTTTTTGCGGGCCGGGACTTTGCAGAAAAGGTAAAAGGTCCCCTGGGGCGGGGCGTATTCAATGCCTGTTTCCTTAAGCACCTCAATAAAGGCGTCCCGTCTTGCGGCATACACGGCAACGGCGGCTTTTTCCCCGGTGAGGGCGGCCACTACGCGCTGCATGAGAGCCGGGGCGTTCACATAGCCGAGCACCCTGGTGGCGTACACAAGGCCGGCCAAAAGATCGTCAAGACCTTCGGCCCTGGGGCTTACCGCGATATAGCCTATGCGTTCCCCGGGCAGGGAAAGGTTTTTCGAATAAGACGTGGCGACCATTGATTCTTCGTACGCGGCAAGTACGGAAGGGACTTCAATGCCGTCGTAGACTATTTCCCGGTACGGCTCATCGGACACAAGGTAGGGTTTCCGCCCTGTTTTCCTGCCGTGCTCCCGGAGCGCCGAGGCGAGTTCTTCAAGGGTTTCCCTTGGGTACACCCTGCCTGTGGGATTATGGGGAGAATTGATAAGCACGGCGGCTGTCTTTTCCGTGAGCGAGGCGGCTATGGCTTCCACATCCAGGTTGAAGTCCTCCCCGCTGTCAACGGCAGTCAGAACGCCGCCGTGATTGGCAACATAGGCGCCGTACTCCATAAAATAGGGAGCGGACACTATGAGTTCGTCGCCGGGATTGAGTATGGTTTTAAGAATCACGTTGAGGGCGCCGGCTGCGCCTGACGCCATGATGATGTGGCTGCCTGAGAGCGGCGCGCCCTGTTCGCGGGAGGCCCTTTGCGCGACAGCTTCCCGCACGCCGGGAAAACCGGGATTGGGCATATAGCCGTGGCTTCCCTTCGCGTCCTCGGAGGCAAGGCGGACAAGGGCTTCGTGAAAAGCCGGAGGCGGCTCCAGATCGGGATTGCCTATGGAAAAATCAAATACCTTTCCGGCACCGTACTTCTTTTTAAGTTCGCTTCCTTCCTCAAACATTTTCCGTATCATTGAGGAACCCGCGAGGGCGCCCTTCACCGCTTTTGCTATGGCCATATCTTCTCCTTATGGTGTCAGACCAAGGGGTGTCAGACCAAGGTCCGCGCTATGCGCACTATATCGGCGAAAACCCCGCCGGCCGTAACTTCGGCCCCGGCGCCCGGTCCTTTGACGACCAGGGGCAGGCTTGAATAGCGGTCCGTGGTAATCACCACCATATTATCCGCGTCCACCAGGGAACGGAAAGGACTGTCAGGAGCCTCGGATCTGAGGGAAAGTTCCGCCCGACCCGCCTCGATGAGTGCCACATAACGGAGAGTCCTGCCCGAAGCCTCTGCCTGCTTTCGCCGCTCCTCAAAGACGCCGTCGCTTTTTTCAAGTTCCCCGAAAAAGGCGTCCACGTCCTGAGCCCTGAAACAGGCCTCGGGCAGTATGGGTTCAATGCTGACCTGCTCAAATTCCAGGGGCATGCCGCATTCCCTGGCCAGCACCAGGGCCTTCCTCGCCGCGTCCATGGCGTTAAGGTCATCCCTGGGATCAGGTTCCGTATAACCCCTGGCCCTGGCCTCCCGTACCAGGGCGGAAAAAGTTTTGGATCCGTCAAAATTATTGAAGATATAACTCAATGTCCCCGAAAGTACCGCTTCGATACGCCGTACCGTATCTCCCGAAAGATGAAGGTCCCTGAGGGTGGAAATCACCGGAAGTCCGGCGCAGACGGTGGTCTCGTACAGATAGGGTATGCCCTTTTCCCTGGAAAGCCCGGTAAGTCCGCTATAGTATTCATAGGCCCCGGAATTGGCCCGCTTGTTGGGGGTAATCACCGGAATCGAGGAGGCAAGAAGTTCCTCATAGGTCCGGGCAACGGCGTCGCTGGCGGTACAGTCGCAGAAAGCGGTATTGGGAAGATTATAGGATTTCATTCTTTTGATGAATTCGGAAAGTTCGAAAGGCTCCGCCTGCCGCGCGTCGTCCATGAGCAGGGTCTTTGCCGCGCCGGGGCTGATGCCCTCGCTGTCAAAAAGCATACGCCGCGAATTGGCCAGGCCGGTAAGGTTTATCCGTATCTTGTGCTTGTCGGCAAGAATGATCCTGTGGCGTTCAAGCTGCTTGAGCAGGGTGCCGCCTATGAGCCCTGTTCCCACAAGGAAAAGATTTACCGACCGTATGCCGGCAAGGAAAAAGGCTTCGTGTACGGCGTTAAGGGCCTTGGCCGTATCTTCCTTGCGTATAACCGCCGAAATATTGAGCTCCGAGGAACCCTGGGCAATAGCAACCACATTGATGCCGTTTCGTCCCAGCGCGTGAAACACTTTGCCCACAACGCCCGAACTCCGCTTCATTCCGGCGCCCACAACGGCGATTATGGCCATATTGAGTTCCAGTATGGGAGGGTCTATCACCGCCGAAGCTATTTCCCTTTCAAAATTTTTGGAAATAGCCTCTATGGAAAGATGGGCGTCTTCGGGACGCACGGCAAAACATATTGAATATTCGCTTGAACCCTGGGTGATGAGTATAACGCTTATGTTTTTCGCGGCCAGGGCTCCGAAGAGGCGGGAAGAAAAACCCGCGACCCCCGCCATGCCCGATCCCTGCACCCTGATAAGGGCTATGTCCCCCATGGAGCTGATGCCCCGTATGGGATATTTCCCCGGAGCGCCGTCCCTGGTTATCCTTGTCCCCTCGCCCCTGGGGTTAAAGGTGTTTCGTATCCGTATGGGAATGCCTTTTTCCAGGGCAGGCTTTACCGTGGGAGGGTGGAGCACCTTGGCGCCGAAATGGGAAAGTTCCATTGCCTCAACATAGGAAATGGCGTCTATCCTGAACGCGTCCTTTACCAGACGGGGATCGGCGGTAAGTATGCCGTCCACATCGGTCCAGATTTCAACCTCTTCGGCGTTGAGAGCCGCGCCGAAAACCGCCGCGCTGAGATCGGAGCCGCCCCTGCCCAGCGTCGTGGTTTCGCCGCTTCCGGTGGCGCCTATAAAACCGGCGGCCACAACAAGGCCGCTCTGTTTTGCCATGTAATTCTTGATGCGCAGATAACTTTCCCCCGGAAAGAAACGGGCGTTTCCGAAATTGTCATCGGTTATGATAAGTTCCCTGGCATCGCAGTATACCGCGGGCCGTCCCGCCCCGGTGAGTACGCGGCTTATGAGGACAGCGGAAATCCTCTCCCCAAAACTCATGATATAATCAAGGACGCGGGGGGTCAGTTCCCTGAGTACCCCTACCCCGTCAAGAAAACGGCCCAGTTCCCCGAAGCTGCTCCGTACAAACGCCGACGCTTCGTTCCGGGATTCTCCCGAAAGCAGGGCGCCGTGGAATTCCTCATGGCGCTTTTCAAGGGCAAGAAGTTCTTCCCGGTATGTCAGGTCTCCGAGGGCGGCCTTTTGGGCCATGCCGATGAGGGCATCGGTAACCCCGGACAGGGCGGAAACCACAATGACCTGCACCCGGCCCAGATGTTCGTCGCCGCCCACTATCGCCAGTATTTGTTTGACCGCTTCCGCGGAACCCACCGAGGTGCCGCCAAATTTAAGCACTACCATATACATAGAATTGATAAACTTTTTTGGCGGAAGTATCAAGGTAGGGCCAATAATTCCCGGTGTACCGGGCAAAAGCCAAAGAACACCGCGGAAATGTGTCAGGGACCCTTTAACGCTCCGGCCGGAAAAACCCGAACAGGCTGCCGCAAAAACCTCCGGCTATATGGGCAAATTCAGAAATGTTGTTGGAAGAAAAAGAATTCAGGAGTTCCCTTCCCAGGTAGAGGAGCAGGACCAGGATAAAGGTCAGGGGGATTTCTCCCCGGTTGAAATTGGTGAACGAGACAAGGAGTATCATCATAAAGACCACCCCCGAAGCCCCAAGCAGGGCGGTGGAAAAAAGCAGCGCGTTGATGATTCCTGTTACCAGGGCGGTGATGAGTATCATCAAGATGAGGGAAAGCGAACCGTAGGTTTCCTCGAGGATGGGGCCTATGAGAAGTATAATAGAGAAATTTGAAATCAGGTGATTCCAGTTCGCGTGGCCTATTATATGGGTAACAAGTCCCGCCCAGCTCCGTATATCGGTAAGGGAAAACTCCCCTCGTCCCGGAACCAGAAACCAGTTCCGCGTCAAAAACGGCAGCAGGGTCTGGGAAAGCAGCAGCACAAGCACGCTTAAAAAGGCATAGCTTAAAACCACCGGGGCGTTATACTTGATGCTCATGAAGCGCCCCCCTCGCGCAGCGTCAATTCCACGGGGCAGTGGTCAGAACCGTTTACTTCGGATCGTATGCGGGACTGTTTTACCCGTTCCATGAGGGCCTCGTCCACGCAGTGGTAATCAAGACGCCACCCCACATTCCGTTCCCTGGCGTTCATGCGGTAGGACCACCAGGAATAATGGCCGCCTTCGCCGGGGTGGAGACGCCGGAACGTGTCGGCATAGCCTGATGAGGTAAAGAGGTCCATCCAGGCCCTTTCCTCGGGAAGATAGCCGGCATTGCCTTCATTTTCCCTGGGCCGCGCCAAATCTATCGGCGTATGGGCTATGTTGTAATCACCGCAAAGCACCACATGCTTTTTTGAGGCCAGGAGCGCGTCGCAGCGCTGTTTTATGGCCGCGCAAAAGGCAAGTTTATAGCCCAGCCTTGCCCCGGCATCCTGGGAATTGGGAAAATACGCCGAAATCACCGCCAGGCCGCCAAAAAAAGCCAGAAGCACCCTGCCTTCATCATCAAATTCGCCTTCTCCGAGGACTTCAACCGCGTCCGGTTCTGTCCTGCTGTATATGGCGACTCCCGAATAGCCCGCTTTTTTGGCGCTGCTCCAGTAGGAATGGTACTTTTTTCCCTTTCCTGACCGGGGATGGAGCAGTTCTTCCGAAAGCTGTTCGGGGCTGGCCTTGGTCTCCTGGACACAGAGTACATCGGGCCTTTCGCCCTCAAACCAGGGAATCAGGCCCTTTTTTTCCGCGGCCCGTATGCCGTTGACATTCCATGATATAATACGCACAGGGCAAGTATAAAACGCAGGCTACGGAAAACGCAAGCAGGGCAAAGGTACGCACCATCAGGGCGGCGATTGTTTTTTAGCGTACTTTCGTATATTCTATAGAGAGGTGCTATGGGGAGTACGCAGACAGCAGCCAGGACCGGCAACAAACTCACGGAACCGGGGCAATACCGGGTCATACTGCTCAACGACGACTATACCAGCATGGAATTTGTGGTGGAGATTTTGATTGTCGTGTTCCACAAGGAAGAGTCCGAGGCGGCCCGCATCATGCTGGACGTTCATCACAAGGGCCGGGGTATGGTAGGGCTGTATACCTTCGATATCGCGGTTACCAAGACCGAGCAGGTGCACAGCCTTGCGAGACAGCATGAGTTTCCCCTTCGCTGCCTTGTGGAGCAGGCATAAAACCGCTGAACCTTAAATGTAAGAGGAGTGTTTCGCATGAAAATCAGTTCCCATGTGCAGGCTATCATAAACGCGGCCTATACCGAAGCCAGGGTCCGGAATCATGAATACCTCACCCCTGAACATATACTCTATGCCGCGCTGACCTTTACCGAGGTCAGGGATATACTCAACGCCTGCGGAGCGCGGGTAGACCAGATAAAACACGGCATGGAAAATTATTTTGAACA
>JAISDF010000223.1 GCA_031265025.1 Spirochaetaceae bacterium | reverse complement strand
CCAGGGGGGACCTTGAAAAAAGCCTCGGTATATGCCGGTCCCTGCTCTCGGCCAGGGAAGCGCCCCAGGCCATACTGGCCGGGCTTTCCTGGTGCTTCCATAAACTCAGGGATTATGAGCGCCTCCTCAAGTCAGGCGGGGTTTCGGATTTTGAACTTAAAAAAATCGGCCTGGGTTCCTCCAGGGTCCGGGAAGACTATATCCAGGCTTCGCGGCGCTACTCCCTTGCCGCCGTGGACCGGGCTCTTGCCGTCCTGGGAAGCTACGACATCATGCTCAGAAGCGGCGGAGGGGCCCTGGAAGAGCTTCTCATGGACCTTTTTCTGTACAAGCTCATAACAGGAACCTGAGGCAACTTAAAACCGCAAAATGTACGACATATTGAAATTTCCCCGCGTATAGTGTATGATTGTATTCCACAAAGGGAGGAACGCTGCTATGGGTAAAAAACCGTCTTTGCCTCCGTCGAAATTACGATCCCTCAAATTCCGTTTCATTTTGACTTTTTCGGTATTTATCGGAGTACTGTGCTTTGCGACTTCGATACTGGCGGTTATGCGGATTGTAAATATGGCGTCGTCCATTTTCTCCGCCCAGGGCATGGCGACAGTGACCGACGCGGCGGCCTTAATAGACGGCGACGCCTTTGAGGCCCTTTCCCTATCCCTTGATGAAGAGGATCCCTTTTATGAAGAAACCCGGCTCAGGCTTCTCGAAGTCAAGCAGGCGTCGAGCTGCAGATACCTTTATACCATGGCGCCCGGAGAGGACGGCGTTTACTTCTATGTAATAGACGGCAGCACCACGCCTGATGACGAGGATAATTTTTCCGCTCTGGGCGAGGACGAAGACGAAAGCGCCTATGATGACGCCTTTCGCAAGTCCTGGGAAACCGGGACCCCCAGTGCGGGAAAGATCGCGTATGAGGGCGAAGAATGGGGCTGGATGATGTCAATCTATGTCCCGATAAACAACAGCGCCGGAAACATGGTCGGCATAGTGGGCTGTGACTTCGAGGCCAATGATCTTATTCAGTCCCTGAAAACACATATTTTCGGGATGGCGTTTATAACGCTGTTTTTCCTGCTGGCCGGCGTGGCGCTTATGCTGTTCTTCCTCCGCCTGATTTTCGACCGCCTGAAGGACATAAACGGCATACTCAGGGAGATATCCGCCGGGGAAGGGGATTTAACCAGGAGAATCACCGTAAAGAAAAATGATGAAATAGGCGAGCTTGCCGGTTACTTTAACCTTACTCTGGACAAAATAAGGGATCTCATCGCCGCCATAAAAAGCCAGACCGCGAACCTCTCCGGCATAGGGACTGATCTTGCCGCCCGCATGGAAGAGACCACCGTGGCGGTCAATAAAATCACCGCCAATATACAGAGCATCAAGGGCAAGGTGATAAGCCAGTCGGCGTCGGTAACCGAGACCAGCGCAAGCATGGAACAGGTTACGGTAAATATAAGCAAATTGAATACAAATGTAGAAGAACAGACCGAAAGCGTGGCCCAGTCTTCTTCGGCCATAGAGGAAATGCTGGCCAATATACAGAGCGTTACCGCCACCCTGATGGCCAACGCGAAGAACGTGCAGGAACTTACCGCCTCGGCGGAACAGGGCCGTACAGGACTCAGCGAAGTTTCGGAAGAAATCAAGGAAATCGCCAAAGAATCGGCGGGCATACTGGAAATTAACTCGGTGATGCAGAATATCGCCAGTCAGACCAATCTCCTGTCCATGAACGCCGCCATTGAGGCGGCCCATGCCGGGGAAGCGGGCAAAGGCTTTGCCGTGGTTGCCGGCGAAATCAGGAAACTGGCCGAAGATTCGGGAGAGCAGTCCAAGACCATTTCGACGGTGCTGAAAAAAATCAAGGCCGAGATAGACCGGATAAGCGTTTCGACCAATACGGCCCTCGAAAAGTTCGCGGCCATAGACAACGGCGTAAAAACAGTATCCGACCAGGAATTCCACATACGCAACGCCATGGAAGAACAGGATCAGGGCAGCCAGCAGATTCTTGAGGCGGTAAGCAGGCTTAATGAAATCACCAAACAGGTAAAACAGAATTCGCTGGAAATGCTTGAGGGGAGCAAGGAAATTATCATGGAAAGCAAACGCCTTGAAAGCGTTACCCTTGAGATAACCGGCGGAATAAACGAAATGGCCGAAGGCGCCGGCCGGATCAACACCGCCGTCAGCGGAATCAACGGCATCAGCGGCAGCAACAAGACCTGTATTAACGCCCTGGCCGCCGAGGTTTCCAAATTCAAGATAGGACTTGCCCGGTAATCCTTGCCCTTTGGTTCTCTTTATGATAAGCTCTGTCTGTCTTTCCAGCGGCGGGGAAGTCTTGCCAGTGTTGCCGCGGCGGTCGTTCTGCCACCCGCCTTACCAAAACAAGGAGACCCTATGACCTCTTTCCGGGCCCCCAAAGACGTTCCCGTGTACAAGTACCTCGACTTGGTTATGGCTTTTTTTGTCACCGTGCTCATTGTGAGCAACATCGCGTCATCGGCAAAAATAGTCAGCCCCGGCCTCTCGCTTTTTGGAATCCGCCTGTCCTTTGACGGCGGAACCATACTCTTCCCTTTTTCCTACATCGTCGGAGACATACTCACCGAGGTCTACGGGTTCAGGGCATCCCGCCGGGTGATTTGGGCGGGCTTTGCGGCCCTGGCCCTGTCGTCCTTTGTTTTCTT
>JAISDF010000212.1 GCA_031265025.1 Spirochaetaceae bacterium | reverse complement strand
ATAAAGCCAGTTTCCTTTGCCAGCACTTCGCCCTGTACCGCCGAGCGGTAGACGCCGCGCATCGAAAGAAAAGCCTCCGGGTCCCCGCCCTGGCTCCGTATATTGTCAAGGAAAAGCCGCCGGGGTTTCCCGCCTTTAAGCGCCTCTTCGCAGAGATGCCGGCCTTCGGACGGGCCGGCCGCCTTGCCTCCAAGGACAGCCATGCGGGCGGCAAGCTCAAGGGTAAGTTCCATAAGGTCAGGGGGGCCCTTTCCTTCAAGACAATCAAGGCTTTCTTCGACTTCAAGAAAATTCCCTACCATGTTACCCAGGGGCTCGTCCATGTCGGTAAGCAGGGCGACGATCTTTTTACCCATAGCCGCTCCGGTGTCCACGAGGGAACGGGCCAGGGCCTCGCCGTCTTTGGCGTCCTTCATAAAAGCCCCCGACCCGTATTTGACATCAAGCACCAGGGCCCCGGCGCCTTCGGCAACCTTTTTGGAAAGTATGCTGGCGGTGATGAGGGGAATGGACTCAACCGTGCCGCTCACATCCCGGAGGGAATAGAGAAGCCTGTCCGCCGGAACAATCTCCCTGGTCTGCCCTGTCATGGCAAAGCCGTCTTGGATAAGGATTTCCCGGAACTCCTTCTGGCTGAGATTGGTCCTGTAACCCGGAATGGCCTCAAGTTTGTCCAGAGTCCCGCCCGTATGGCCAAGGGCGCGGCCCGACATCATGGGGTCTTTGATGCCCAGGCTTGCCGCGAGGGGCGCGAGGATGAGGCTGGTCTTGTCGCCCACCCCGCCTGTGGAATGTTTGTCCACAAAGGGCCCCTGTATGCCTGACAGGTCCATCACTTCCCCGGAGTTGAGCATCACCGAAGTAAGGGCCGCGGTTTCGCGGCTGGTCATGCCCTTAAAGAACACCGCCATAGCCCAGGCGGACACCTGGTAGTCGGGAATGGACCCCGCCACATAACCGGAAATCAAAAAGCGCAGTTCTTCTTCGCTTAATTCCCCGCCCGAACGTTTCTTCATGATGATATCTACGGCGCGCATCGCGTTCCTCCTGTTGCCGGAAAAGTCATAGTTCCCCCAGGCGTATCTTTTTTCCCAAAAGGCCGCTTGCAATGGCGGAACCAAGAAGCCGGGCCTGGGCCGCGAGGGAAGCGTCAAGCGTATAACGCCTGAGCTCTCCGGGCGCTATGCTGTCCGCGGCGGCGAGCCAGCGCCTGAGACCGGGACTCAGTTCCAGGTAATCATCCCCTTCCGGGCTGTGGGCGCAGGAAGGGCAGAGCAGGCTTCCCTCATACCGGGAATACCATAGTACCCCATCAGGAGGGTATTCACAAGCGCAGGAAGAACAGTATTCAAGGCTGGGCCTCTGGCCGAGAAACGCAAGCCAGCGCCATACAAATTGAACAAGCAAAAAAACCGCCCCGGAAGCGCCGGCCGTTTCCAGCGCCCCGAGGCTCTCATCGGCAAGGGCAAGCGCCTCGTCCCAGCCCCCGCCGCCGCCCTGGGCGGAGAGTATAAGAGCGGCAACAGTCCCCGCCGCGGCGCTCCGTTCGTAAAGCTCACGCAACCCCGGCTTCCATGACTCCACGTCAAAGTCGCTTATCTTGCGGCTGTCGCGCACCGGGTCATGGTAAACCAGGAGCTTCCCCACATGCCAGGGCGCCACCTGGGAGCGGAGCTTTGACTTGGGCCCGCCGTAAAGCGTCGCCCGCACAATACCCTCCTCGGCAGTCAGAAAGAACGCCTCCCTGTTGGCCTCCCCCTGGGCCCGCACCCTGAGCACCATAGCCGTATACCGCTGATTCCGGGACATGCTTTAGTGTAGCATATTTACGCGAAAAGTCGAAGGAGGAAGAAAGGGAAGGGGGGCCTGTTTCCGTACTGTCGGCCGCATACAGCCGCCGTCGCGCCCCCGCCCGATAAAGGCATGCGAGCAGGTGCGAAGCATGTCCCGGCGCTAATGCGGCAAGGCGTAGGCCACATAAAATCCCCTGTATGCCATTGTGTCTCGAAGGGCCGCCCCTGCGGCGCAGCCAAGGTCCTGCGCCCTACCCCCCAAAAACGGAGGCACTCCTGCGCTCCCCAACAAGCCCCGGCTTTGCCGGGGATGTTTGGATTTTAGTTTTTTGTTATGTAAAACAATACAGCAACAAATCCCCCGTCAAAAATACCCGCCAATGGTACTTTGTCTTGGTTATCATTCCCCGCAGTTTTAAGTCCCAGCGGAGCCGACACACCGCCTTTTGAAAAATCTATACATTCTTCAAAAGAACCGTCAACCTCACCTCCCTCCGCCCAGGAAATATGATTCATACACCAGTTATAAACGGTTGTTGCGGTGTCGTCTGTTCCCAAAGCCCAATCTGAACCAGAATCAGCAACATCCCAATTTTCGCTTATAATATATCCTTGAACCTCTGAATAGCTAGTATAGGTTGTACCCCATTTCAGATGGTATTCTCCCTTACTTGTTGTTCCATTATCGCATGAAACAAATACCAAACTTAATGCCAGCAGACTAACCAGCATTGCCAGAAAAACAAGTTTCTTGTTCATAAAAAACCTCTTTGCGTTTTAATGTCCGCCGACATATTTTTAAAGTCTCATGCGAAACTTTAATTACAAACCACAATCACTACGAAAAAGAGATATAAAGCAAAACATGAAGCGCCTCTTCTTCCCCTTCTTATACTTCTTCGGGCCTTGCCTGCCTGAAATGCCCCGTCTCATACCGTGTCCTGGGACAGCGTAACGGTAACGGTCCTTGTCTCCGTGTTAATGGTCCCCGCTGTCCCGTTGACGGTAAGGCCTGTGATTGCGTTGGGATGCGGTCCGCCGCCGCATCCCGAAGGATTGGAACAGGACGCGGCAAAGAGGATTAGGGCTATGATGATTGGTAAAAGGGAAAAACTACTTAACAGATGACGGGGG
>JAISDF010000098.1 GCA_031265025.1 Spirochaetaceae bacterium | reverse complement strand
GGGTACATTATCACTTCTTCCGATGTTACCGAAATCATTGAGCAGCAGAAAAAAACCGCCGAACAGAAAGTCCTCCTTGATACCATCTTCGCCTCCTCACCGGACCTGATCTGGTATCAGGACCCCTCAGGCAGGTTCCTGGCGGCCAATCCCCGTTACGCGTCATTCTCGGGCGTCAGCCCGCTTGAGCTCATAGGCAGGAACGCGGAGGAAATCATTCCGGCCGCGTATCTTGAGTCCTTTACGGAAACCAGGCAAAAGGCTATGGAATCAAGGCAGTCTTTATATGTCGAAGAGAACCTTAGATTTGCCGACGGCCATGTGGAGGTTCTGGATACGGTCGTCGCCCCCATCTTCGGCGGCGACGGCACCCTGGTAGGGATTCTGGGCTACGGACGGGATGTAAGCGCCAGGGTCGCCATCGAAAAAAAGCTCCGCAGCACCCAGCTTGAACTCGAAAAGGCCGTACTTGACGCCAACAAGGCCAATGCCCACAAGGGAGATTTTCTTGCCCGCATGAGCCACGAAATCAGGACTCCCATGAACGCCATCATAGGCATGACCAGCATAGTGCGGAAAAAACTTTCCGATCCGCTCTTTAACATGGAACAGATTCAGGCGGATGTACGGCAGATCGAAACTTCTTCCCAGCATCTTTTGGGCCTCCTCAACGACATACTGGATATTTCCAAAATTGAAGCGGGAAAAATCGAAGTAAACGAAGAAGCGGTGGATTTCTTCAAACTTGCCAATACTGTGGCTACCATCATCAGGCCCCGCTGCGACGAAAAAAACATTCTCTTTAACACCCGTTTCAACCTCACGCCGCCGGCCCTGTATGTCTGCGATTCGCTGCGGCTCAGGCAGGTGCTGATAAATCTCCTGGGCAACGCGGTAAAGTTTACCCCCGAATGCGGAACCATTGACTTTACCATCGCCGAGAAGGAAAAAAAGAGGAACAAAACGGTCCTCTCTTTTTCCGTCAGGGATACAGGCATAGGCATATCCGAAGAAGCCCTCGTGTCCCTCTTCCGTCCCTTTGAACAGGCAAACAGCCAGATATCCAAACGCTACGGGGGAACAGGCCTCGGCCTTGCCATATCGCGGAGCATAGTCCAGCTTTTCGGCGGGGACATTACCGTCAGCACAAAAGAAGGCGAAGGCAGCCTTTTCAGCTTTGAACTGGCCCTTGCCTCCGTATCCGCCGGCGAAGAGGAAAACATCGCCGTAGAGGACGCCGCGGGCAAACTTTCAGGCAGGCGGGCCCTGCTTGCCGACGACGTATCCATAAACCGCGTCATCGCCATGAACCTTCTTGAATATACCGGCATAGCCATTGACGAGGCCGACGACGGCATCACCGCGGTAAAAATGTTCGCCGATTCCAGCCCCGGAACCTACGACATAATCTACATGGACGTACAGATGCCCAACATGAGCGGCTATGAGGCGTCAAGGGCCATACGGGACCTCGAAAGAAGCGACGCGAAGACCGTACCCATAGTGGCGGTTACCGCCAACGCCTTTAAGGATGATATAGAAAAATCCATACAGGAAGGCATGAACGCCCACCTTGCCAAACCCATGGACGCCGGCAAGCTCATCGATGTAACGCTCAGGCTGCTGGGGCTGCGTTAGGCGGCCCTTGCGGCAACACACAGTCTTATTCGGGAAACACCGACAGGTCTTCCTTCTTCGTTGTCAAAACCGCAAAGGTACTGGTATTGTTGACGCCCGCCTCGGTACGCATCCTTGTGATAATCGCTTCCATGCTCTTTATTGATTTGGTAACAATCTTGAGTATGTATTCATATTGACCGGTTATTCTGTGACATTCAAGAATGTCGGGACAGGCCTCGACAAATTTGGTAAAGGTATTGTCGTTGGATACGAAATGGTCGTTGAGCTGTACCAGGCAAAAGCAGACGAAATCCTTCCCGAACTTTTCAGGATTCAAAATAGTAGAATAGGATTTGACATAGCCGCAGCTTTCCAGTTTTTGCAGGCGGGTACGAATGGCGGGAGTTGAGAGAAAAACAGTCTCACTGAGCTCGGTTAAAGTAGTCCGCGCGTTTTTTGTGAGAGTTATAAGTATTTTTTTATCTATATCATCCATAATACCACATCATACTGTTATTCTAGCATAGTTTCATAAATTTTGAAGAGATTTGAAATAAATTCGCGATAAAGCGTTTATGGCAAATCAATTATAAATTTAAAGTTTCCTTGTGTTTCAGCCTTATTATTTGTGTTTTTATTTTTTTTTGTATACACTTTCCCCAGGTACACCGCAATAATGGTATCTCTGGACTCAGGGCCGCTGTTTCAAAATCGAATATTTTGAAGCCTCCCTGGGATTCCGGTCTATTTTGGCTGTATGGAGAGAAAAGATGATTGTCGGATTGGTAAAGGAGATAAAAAACCAGGAACTGCGGGTTGGTTTGACTCCAAGCGGGACAGCGGCGTATGTGGCGGCCGGGCACAGGGTTTTAATAGAAACCCATGCCGGAGAAGGCTCCGGGTTTGCCGATGGTGAATATCAGAGCGCCGGAGGGCAGATACTGCCTTCCGCCGGGGATGTATGGGATGCCGCGCAGATGATTGTAAAGGTCAAGGAGCCTGTCGCGTCAGAGTACCCATATCTAAAGGAAAATCAGATCGTTTATACATACCTGCATCTGGCCGCGGACAAACCCCTTACGGATGCCCTGCTTAAGGCTAAAACCCGGGCCCTTGCGTATGAAACCATCACGGACATTTCAGGCGGCCTGCCCTGCCTGGCTCCCATGAGTACCATCGCCGGCAGGATGGCTGTGGCCGAGGGGGCAAAATACCTTGAAACCACTTTTGGCGGCAGGGGCGTACTTCTGGCGGGTGTACCGGGAGTAGAACAGGGCAAGGTGGTTATCATCGGCGCGGGAACCGTAGGCATGGAGGCCTGCAAAATCGCCGTCGGCCTCGGCGCCCAGGTTACCATCGTTGATATTAACCTGAAACGCCTGGCCTATCTTGACGATATATTCGGCAATAAAATTCAAACCCTGTACAGTACCCCCGCCAATATCAAAGCGGCCATATCCGAAGCTGATATTGTGGTAGGCGCGGTATTGATACCGGGCAAGAAGGCGCCCCATCTGGTGGGAAAGGCGGATCTTGCGCTTATGAAAAAGGGGAGCGTATTGGTTGATGTGGCCGTGGATCAGGGCGGCTGCTTTGAGACGACCAGGGCCACCACCCACCAGGAGCCGACTTTTATTGACAGCGGCATTGTGCATTACTGTGTGGCCAATATGCCCGGCGCTGTGGCGAGAACCGCGACCCTGGCCCTGACCAATACTACCCTGACGCCGGGGCTTAAGATCGCCTCCCAGGGCATAACCGGGGCGGTCAGGGCGGACGAACATCTGAGAAACGGGCTCAATACCTGCAACGGTCATTGTACCTGCAGGGGAGTGGCGGAAACCTTTGGCATTCCGTATGTTTCCGCATTGGAGGCGGTATAATTATGGCGAATGACGAACGTATTAACGCAATGAAGGTCATGTCCGCGAAAATACGGATAGAAACGATTTGTCAAATGACCGAAATCGGGTTTGGGCATATTGGCGGGAGCATGTCCATAGCGGATGTACTCGGGGTGCTTTACGGCGGTGTTATGCGGATTGAACCGAAAAATCCCGGCTGGAAAGACAGGGACTATCTGGTCTGCTC
>JAISDF010000044.1 GCA_031265025.1 Spirochaetaceae bacterium | reverse complement strand
GGGCGTTGGCGCCGAGTATGCCGCGTATTTCGTCTTCGGTAAAACCGGCCGCGCCCATGCGCGTAACAAATTCGCCGAGCATCGCGTGGCTGGGGATAATGTCAAAGCGCGTCTTTTTTTCTTCTTCGTTGGCATAGCTATGTATGCGGTCGCACTGGTCAAGGCCGAGGCAGAGGGAACCGGCGCCGATGAGCTTCTTCTCATGGACCATGTGGGCGATGAGGGTATCCATGGTCGCCGCCGCCGGGTCCTTTGCGGCCAGGAGGCTGTAGCCGTTAATGCCGATAACGCCGCCTGAGCGCGCCACAGCTTCCAGTTGTTTGTCCGAAAGATTCCTCGGTATGTCGGCAAGGGCGCGGGTATTGGTGTGGCTCTCTATGACCGGAAAGGCTCCCTTTATGACGCTCCAGAAACCAAGTTCATTTGTATGGCTCAAATCGATAAGCATGCCCAGTTCCCGTGCAAGCGCGATGAGCCTTTTGCCGTCGGAAGTAATGTCGTAGCCTATATAGCCCTTGCCGGCAAACTTACAGCCATCGGCGGCCCAGTTTGAACGGCTCCAGCACAGGCCCAGTACGCGCACCCCGAGGCGGTAAAAAACCCGCAGCAATTCCACATTGCCCGCCATGGGTTCGGCGCCTTCAAAGGCAAGCATGACGGCGACTTTATGTTCTTCTTTTGCCCGCCGTATATCGGCCGCGTTCAGCGCAAGAAAAAAATCATCGCCGCATTCGGAAAGCTCGGCATACAGGGCGCCTATCTGGGTCATCGCGTCGGTAAGGGGATCAAGGAGCGAACCTTCAATATCGTTAAAAAGCGAAGAAACAACACAGGTAACGCCGCCTGCCCTGAACGATTCAAGGTAATCATCCCGCAGTACATGGGTACGGCCGGCGCGGCGTTTGGGGACCACATCACAGAGGAGATCAAGATGGGTATCAATGACTATGGAGCTTTGCAGCAGTTCTTTCGCGTTCATGGGCCCTCCTGGTGTTTATCTTTTTATCACAGTACGCTAGAATGAAGCAAGATTCCCAGGGCCGCTTTTTTAAGAAGGACAGCATGACAAGAAAACTTACCATCGGCATACTCTGCGGCGGAAAATCAGCGGAGCATGAAGTATCGCTCCAGTCCGCGAAGAATGTTTTTGACGCCATAGACCGGAACAAGTACCGGCCCGTGCTCATTGGCATAGACAAGACGGGCCGCTGGGTGCGGAGAAGCGAAACGGATTTCCTCCTCAACGCCGATGATCCGAAACGCATCGCCCTGAATACGGCAAGCGAGGCCGTTGTTTTGGCCCCCGGTGGAGGCGGGCATCTTGGCAAAGACGCGCCTTTTGGGGACGAAACAATCGACGTGGCGTTCCCCATACTCCACGGCCCCTTTGGGGAAGACGGGACAGTCCAGGGCCTCTTAAAACTGGCCGGCCTTCCCTTTGTCGGCGCGGGCGTACTCGGATCGGCGGTGGGCATGGACAAGGACGTAATGAAGCGCCTCCTCCGGGACGGCGGCGTCCCGATTGGCAAATTCATCGTCGCCAGGTCCCATGAGGACTTTCCCGGTTTTGACAGGGTCTCATCCGAAATCGGCCTTCCCTTTTTTGTAAAGCCCGCCAATATGGGCTCTTCGGTGGGGGTAAGCAAAGTTCACAACAGGGATGAGTACCTCGTTTCGCTTAACAAAGCCTTTGCGTACGATGTCAAGATACTCCTTGAGGAATTTATTCCCGGAAGGGAGCTTGAATGTTCCGTGCTGGGAAACGAGGTGCCCATAGCGTCGCTTCCCGGCGAGGTCAGAGCCACCCACGAATTTTATTCCTACGACGCCAAATACCTTGATGAAAACGGGGCGCTTCTCGACATACCGGCGAAAATTCCCGAAGGGAAAATAAAAGAAATACAGGAACTTGCCGTAAAGACCTTTCAGGTTCTTGCCTGCGAGGGTCTCGGGAGGGTCGATTTTTTCATGAAGGCCGACGGCTCGATTCTTGTCAACGAAATCAACACCATGCCCGGCTTTACCAAAATCAGCATGTACCCTAAGCTCTGGGAAGCGTCGGGTCTCTCCTATACGGACCTTATAGACAGGCTCATCGAGCTCTCTGTTTCCCGTTTTGAAAAAGAAAAAAAACTCAAAACGGACGCTTTTTCAGACAGGAATACGCCATGACGATGGTAGTATGCGATACCTATGAAGCGATGTCCCGGAAAGCCTGCGAACTTGCCGCGGAAGCCATACCGCCTGACCGGGAATGCCTTATCAGTTTTCCCGGCGGCGACACTCCCGTAGGCATGGTCGCCTGCTTTGTCCGCATGGTCAACAGCGGCGGCGTGGATATTTCAAGGACCCGCTATGTTTCCCTTGACGAATGGGTCGGCCTCGGCAGTGATGACAAGGGCTCCTGCGGCTATTTCAACAAAACCAGTCTGCTTGACAGGCTTGACCGTCCCTTTCTTGATGTGCATATCATCAACGGCGCGGCGGAAAATATAGAAGAAGAACGGAAAGACCTTGACCATTACATTAGCCGCTATGGCCCTCTTGAACTCAGCGTTCTCGGCATAGGCCTTAACGGCCATCTTGGCTTTAACGAAGACGGCGTTGATTTTGACCTTGACGCCCACATCATTCCCCTTTCGCCTACCACAAAAAAAGTTATGGGAAAATATTTTGAAAAGCGGCATGAGCTCACCAGGGGCATCACCCAGGGTCTCAGGCAGATCATGGCGGCAAGGCGGATACTGCTCATAGCCAGCGGCGCCGGCAAAAGGGACATACTGGCCAGAGCCTTTCACGGCCCGGTTGACAGAAGTGTGCCGGCAAGCATACTCCAGAGGCATCCCAACTGTTTCGTGGTCTGCGATAAAGAAGCCGGCGCGGGGCTTTAATATGGCCTGCAGGGTTTTTGCCGGTTTTGACGGCTTTATTGACAGCATATACAGGCCCCTGAAAAAATCAGGGCCGGAAAAAGCCTGTTTCAAAACCATCGCTGAATTCGGCGGCTATATAACAGGCCAGGCCGGAAAAAACGCCAGCATAGAGCTTGAACTCATCCGCCGCCGCATGGGCGGCAATATGCCCAATTTTATCAGGGCCGCTTCCGCGTTAGGCGCTGAGTGCTCTTCCGTCGGCATGCTCTCGGACCATACAGGCGGCATGGATCCGGTTTTCGCGTCCCTGCCGGGAACAAAATATTCCTGGACCGGGGCAGGACAGGCAAGCGCCCTGGAATTTGACGACGGCAAAATCTTTCTTGCCCAGGGATGCGCATGCGAAGGCGACCCCTGGGAAAGGATCACCGAAAAAACCGGAGCCGCCCTGGACCCCATGATACGGAACGCGGATCTCATCGCCCTGGTCAACTGGAGCGAACTTAGCTTTGCGGACAGCCTTTGGCGGAGTTTCCACCGCTACTGCGCGCGGACCCTCAAGAGCGAAAAAAACAAATTCCTGCTTATCGACTTTTGCGACATGGGAAGGAAGGGCAGCGGCGAAATAAAAAACATCCTTGCCCTCTCCGGGGAATTTTCGGCCTTCCGCCATACCATCGTAAGCCTTAATTATAATGAAACCCTGGCGGCGGGAGCGGCCCTTGGCTTTCAGGCAGACAAAGCAGGGGACCTTGAAGCCCTGGCCGCCGTGATACGCGAAGCCTCTTCCGTAGACGAAGCGGTCATCCATACCCGCGCCGAAGCGCTGAGCCTTTCGGACAAAGGCTGTTTCCGCGTCCCTGTGCGGACAATCGAAAAGCCCCGCATCTCCACCGGCGCGGGCGATACCTTTAACGCGGCCTACGGCTTTGCCTCTGTCCTGGGCCTCGGCGTCCGGGAAAGGCTTGACTATGCCCTGGCCGCCGCCCGCCTTTACATCTCAGGCGGCCGGGAATGAAGTTCCCCATCGAACAAAGTTCCCCGCCCTGAAGTTCCCCCGTGAACGCGGCTTCAACCTTGCATTTCTCTTTCGCCGCAACTATGCTATAGTCAAGACACGGCTGGCTCTCAAAGAGGCCGGCTTGTCATAGATATCAAAGCAGAGGAGAAAATTTCATGAAGAAGGTTCTTATCAGGGAACGCGTCCTGGGCAGCGTATTTTTGTTTGTCCTCGCGGCCTGCGCGCCCACAAAAGCGCCTGAGATCTCATATCCCGACTTCAGCGGAGAGGTGGTTTCGGTAAGCAAGTACGGCAATGTACTTACCGACATCAACGCGGCGGCGTTTGAAGCCGCGGGTTACGAGACAGGCGATGTCCTTATCATTCAGTCTGAAGGCATTGCCGAGGAAGCTCCCTATGTCAGTGCCTACAGCGATGTAAACCGGGGGAATCTTCTTGCCCTTACCGACCAGGACTCAGGACAGATTGAACTTGCCATCAGCTACGGCAACTTAAGTGAACGACTCGGCATTGTTTCAGGCAGCGCCGTTATCCTCAAGCTGGCAGACAAAGGCGCCTATCGCGGCGAATTTGAAATACGTCA
>JAISDF010000058.1 GCA_031265025.1 Spirochaetaceae bacterium | reverse complement strand
TTTTTTGCACATTGTTATTTTTTCGCTTCTTAAACTTTTTTTGTCCTCACCAGGGGGGTAGCGGGAGACTTGCAAAGCAAGGCTCCCGCGCAGGGTGGGCGTCCCAATCCGGCGTCCCTGCCGGATTGGGACGTTGGAGTTTTTGCGTTGCAAAAACTCCGCCTCTCCGCCGGAGGCGGAGAGCAATGGAAACAGCGGCATCCCTGCCGCGGAGGTTTGCCGGCGGCAGTGTGGAAATGCGCCCCCCTCTTGCGGTATGGGTGGCGAATTTCATCAGTCTTGTATTCAATTTCGTCCTGAGAGTACAATGTATACTATATGGATGATAGACCTTCAGTTACCGGCAGGGCCTTTTATGCTGTGGGGTTTTTTACCCGGCTTATCAGGGGGTCGGCGTATTTTCTGTTTCATCGCCGGGTTTCCGATAAGGTGCTGGTTCTGCAGATACTGTTTACCTTTGTCGAGGCCCTGGGCATAGCCAGTTTCCTTGCCCTGGGTATTGGGGCGGCGGTGATAAGCCTGGGGACCCGCTTTCTGGAGGGTGTTTCCCAGGGTGAACTCATCTACCCTCTTTTGATTACCATTGTTACCCGGGAACTGGGGCCTCTTTTGGCCGCTTTTCTGGTGATTGCCCGCTCCGCTACGGCTATGGCTACCGAAATAGCCGGCATGGTCGTTTCCCATGAGATAGAAGCCTATGTGTCGGTGGGGCTTGACCCCATAGAGGATATCGGGGTCCCCCGTTTTTTGGGGGTGATCATTTCGATGTTTCTCCTCAATATTTACTTTTCCCTGTTCGGTCTTGCCGGGTCATTTGTGGTAAGCCAGCTTTTTAATCCCATGCCCGCTTCGGCGTATTTTGACAATCTGCTGCAAATTCTTTCTATCTATGATATACTTATTTCAGTTATCAAGAGCATTGTATTCGGCATGATAATCGCCGTGGTGGCGATTTACGAGGGGTTCGCCGTGGAACGGTCCAGTACCGAGATTCCCGTGGCAGGGCTCAAGGCTGTCGGCGGTTCCTTTGGCTGGTGTATTCTTGCCGATATTATTCTTTCTGTTCTGTATTATACAATGTTGTAGGCGGCGGTATGGGTGAACCGGTTATTGAACTTAGCGGCGTCAGTTTTTTTGCCCAGAATATGCTTGTGGTCCGGGATTTTTCCTATCGTTATAACGAAGGAAAGACCACTGCCCTGGTGGGGCCTTCGGGGAGCGGGAAAAGCACGGTGCTCAAACTTTCCGCCGGGGTGCTCGTGCCTTCTCAGGGGGAAGTGTGCTACAGGGGTAAAAATATCGCCGCCATGAACCGTTCCGAAAATCTCGCGTTCCGCCGCGAGGCTGCCGTGGTTTTTCAGGATTCGGCGCTCTGGGCCAATCAGGATGTTTACCAGAGTCTTGAGCTTCCCCTGAGGCTCCACTTTCCCAGCATGGACCGGGACGAGCGGAACCGCCACATAGCCGAGGTGCTTGCCGAGGTCGGGTACAAGCGGGATATTTTTGTGCGGCCTTCCCTGCTTTCCATGGGCGAGCAAAAGCTCGTTGCCTTTGCCAGGGCGATGCTGTGCCGTCCCCGGCTCATCTATCTTGACGAATGGACCGAGTCCCTTGATGATGATTCCGCCCGAAGGCTTATAGGCATTGTGCGCAAGCTCAGGGAAAAGGAAACGACCATAATACTGGTAAGCCATGACCTGCGGATCATCAAGGCCCTGGCCGATTATGTGCTTATGATACTTGGAGGGCAGCTTTTTATGGAATTCACCCGGGAGCATATTACCGAAGACGAAGACCTGCTCCACATGCTGGAAGACGGGATAGAAGCATGAAATTCAGGATACGTTTTGCCGATCAGATTGTGGGTATCTTTCTTATCCTGGCCCTGGCTTCTTTGGTGTTTGTCATCCTTATGCTGGGGAGCAGGCAGCGCTGGTTTTCCAAGGATTATCTGTACAAGACCTATCTTGAAAGCGCGTCGGGGATAAGCGAGAATATGGCCCTTCAGTACAAGGGTTTTACCATCGGCAATGTCAAGTCCATAGATTTAAGCGATGACGGCCGGGTTGAGGTGGTCTTTTCGGTGTATGACAAGTACCAGTCACGGGTCAGGGAAGGTTCCCTTGTGGAACTCCAGGTGAATCCCCTGGGTCTGGGCAACCATTTTGTGTTTTATCCGGGAACGGGAATCGGGGAGGTTGAAGAGGGCGCCTGGATTCCCAGCGTGTCTTCCCCGGAGGGAAGGGCGTATATCCTGGCCGGGATCGCCGATGTTCCCGCGCAGGTTGACAATATAACCCTCATCATAGGCAGGGTAAACACCGTCATGGACAGCGTGCACCAGATAGCCCTGCAGATTCAGGAAGCCTTTGCCGGCACCAGTGAGAGTTCCCTGGGCCGTACCATACAAAGCGCCGATCAAACCCTTGCCGCCGCCGCCGCCAATCTCGATCCCCTGCTCCGGGATATACGGCACATAACGGAAAATCTGGAGCAGGCCAGCGCCCTGCTTGCCAGTCCTGATAACGCGCTGATGGACGCCCTGGATGTTGAAGGGCCGGTATACACCAACCTGGTTTCTTCGCTCCGCTCTGTTTCGGGAACCCTGCGCAATCTGGATAAGGCCAGCTCCTACCTTCCCTCCCAGATGCCCCAGGTTACTGTCCTTGTTACCGAAGTGCGCGAGGCGGTAAAAATCGCCGATGATGTGCTGGTGGCCCTGAGCAACAGCCCCCTGCTCAGGCGGGGTATTCCTGATCCTGTTGAAACCAGGGCAAGCGGAACCAGCCCGAGGGATATTCAATTTTAGAAGGAAGTGTACCATGAATGTACATAGAGCGGATGTGCATAGGCTGAATGTATATAGAGCGGCCGGTATGGCGGCCGTTTTTCTGTGCGTTTTGGCGGTTTCCTGCGCCTCGGCGCCGGAGCGGCCCCTTGAAATTACCGCCCTGAGGAATACCGCCGAAAATCAGCTTGAATCAGCCAACAGGGCCGCTGACCGGGGTGATTATGAAGGCGCCCTGGCCCTGCTTGACGAGGCCCGGAGGCTTGCCGTCAGCACCGACAGGCCGGAACTGCTTATACGGGAAAACCTCTCCCGGGGCAGCGTGCTTTTTTACCTTGGCCGGGTCAGCGAAGCCGGCGAGCTGTGGGACAGCGCCCTTGCCGAGGCCGAAGCCACGGGCAACAGGGTTCTGGCCTCGGTGTGCAGGGTGTATATGGCCCGGAGCAGGCTGTTCCGCGGCCCGGAAAACCCGGCCGGGCCGGAAGAAGCCGCCGGGGTCCTTGCCCTGGTGCGGCAGGAGATGGGCGCCCTCAAAAACCACCGGCTCTACACCGCCCTGGCCTGGACCGTCATCGGCCTTGCCGAAAAGGAATGCGGCCGCTATACCGAGGCGGAAAAGGCGCTTAAAAATTCCCTGGAAATCCATGAGCGTGAACGGTATCTTGAACAATCGGCCTATGACTGGTATCTCATCGCCTCAATACGCTCGGTGGCCGGATATTACGCCGAAGCCCAGGCGGCCCTCAGGGAAGCCCTGGGCTACGACCGCCGCGCGGAAAACAGCCACGGCCTCGGCACGGACTGGCT
>JAISDF010000056.1 GCA_031265025.1 Spirochaetaceae bacterium | reverse complement strand
CCTCCCGAAAGTTCGAAAGGATAGGAACGCTCCCTGCCCCTGAGCTTTACCGCCTCAAGAAACGCGGCGGCCCTGTCTTCGGCGTCCTTTTTGAAAACGCGGCGCAGGGGAAGGGCGGTATTCTCAAGAACCGTATACCAGGGCAGGAGTCTTGGTTCCTGAAAGACAAAAGAGACTTTTCCGGCGGACGCCGAATCCCCGTTCTCAGGCGCCCCGCACGACGTACGCGCGCGTATCACCCCCTCCCCGGCCTCAAGGAGTCCGCCTATCAGTTTAAGCAGCGTTGTTTTGCCGCAGCCCGAGGGTCCGAGTATGGCAAGGGGGCCGGAACCTGAGGCGTACAGGGAAAAGCCGCTGAACACAGGGGAAGCGCCGTAAGAAAAAGAAAGGTTTTCTATGCTGAGTTTCACGGGGAAGCGCCCTTTTTCCACCGCCGCATGAGCAGGGTAAAGAGCAGTTCGGAAAGTCCCGCGGCAAGGACTGTGGCGGCGGTCCAGGCAAAGAGTTCCGCTGTCTCAAGCCGGGCCTTGGCCCGCTGCATGCCTGTCCCCAGGGCGCGGAAGGGCTGCACCAGTACTTCGGCGGCAACCGCTACCTTCCAGGAAAGGGACAGGGCGCTCTTTAAGCCGCCGGCTATAAAAGGAACTATCGAAGGCAGGTAGAGCCTGACAAGTTTTTCCCGTCCCGAAAATCCGTAGGCCCTGACCATTTCCTTGAGACCGGGGTCAACAGAACGGACGCCCTGCACGGTATTGGCGCTCAATACGGGAAACGCCATGAGAAAGACGGTGAACACCGGGGTCCGCTCGGCGTTAAAAACAAGAAACACTATCAGTATTACCGCCATGACCGGCGTGGCCGATATGAGTTTGAAAAACGGCTCAAGAAAGGCGCCGGCCCTTTTTTCAAGGCCGGCGGCAAGGCCGGCGGCAATACCCAGGGGAGCGGAAATACAGAGCCCGAGGCATACCCGCAAAAAAGTCCTTCCCGCCGATTCAAGAAAAACCCGGCTTTGTACCAGGGTGAGAAAACGGCCGAGTACAGGCAGGGGGCCGGGGAAGATCAGATCGCTCCCCATGAGGCGCGAAGATACTTCCCACAGGACCACAAGCGTTACCGCCCCCGCGAAGGACCAGAACCACAAGGGCCTGAAAAAACGTTTCATTTTCCGGCCCGCTCCCGGCATTGCCTACGGAAGATAATAGTAGAAATTATCTTCAGGAAGCCTCCCCCCTATGGACTCAGGGGAAAATTCAAGAAAGACCTTGTACAGGGCCTCAAGGGATGCCCTGGCTTCCCTGGCCGGGATAAACACATAGCTGCTTAAGGGTATGGCCATAGACGCGACCGGCGCCCTGAGCCCCCAGTCGAGTCTTTCCGTAAGCGCGCCCGCTTCGGCCGGATGGGCCACCGTCCATTCTATGGACGAACGGCAGGCGTTAAGAATTGCCCGGAACACGCCGGGCTGTTCCCTGGCCCAGGCCGCGTCAACCACGATGACCGTCATGGGATAATTTTCCCCGCCCACCGCGCGCATCCATTCTTCCTGCACATCACCGATCTGGCGCAGACTGGGCCTTCCGGCCCGTACAAGGGTGGCAAAGGGTTCGGGGATAATCCCCGTGCTTATTCTCCCGGCTATCAGGGACTGGGCTATCTCAGGCGGCGCCAAAGAATAATCAAGTTGAAGGTCCGAGGCGGGATCAATGCCGTAAGACAGAAGTATGCGGCGGAGCACATAGTCGGGGGTCGCTCCCCCGCCCGCCACGGCAACGGTCTTCCCCCTGAGGTCGGCGAAACTCCCGATGGAAGGGTCGGCGCTAAAGAGACTGAGCATGCCCCTGCCCAGAACCGCGGCAACCTGGATATCCCTCCCTGACGAGGCGATTTTCGCCGCCACATTGGGAGGGAGTATGCCTATTTTCGCTTCGCCCGAAATAATCCTCGCGGCGACAAGATCGGCCTGGGCCAGGGCTTCAAGTTTTACCTCGACGCCCGGTATGCGGGGAGGCTGTTCAAAAAGCCGCACCATACCGATCCCCGAAGGACCGCGTATGCCGTAAACGGTAACGCTTGACTGGGCGGAAAGGGACACAAGTCCTCCCAGAACGGCTGTGAGAAACAGGGAAAAATATTTCTTGTTCATGATTATTTTATACGGTTTTTCGATGTATAAATCAATAGGACCAGGGAGTCATCACGGAAAGCGCCCCGCGTCATCCCATCTGGCTGGCCCGGAGCAGATCATGGTAGAACCTGAGGCTTTCCGTTCTGCCTATGACTTCGGCAATGTCGGTCTCGGTTTTGCCGAGAAGACGGGAAAGGGCGTACACATGCGCGTCAAGCATCCCGCTTATTTTTTTTTCGGCGCTTTTTATATTTTCGTCAAGAAAGATGCCGTTGAGTTCTTCCCGTACTCCCTGGTCAAGCTGGTGCATAAAAAGGGCGATGTAGTCCGGGGAAACCGAAAAAGAACATTCGCCCTTCTCCCTTGCCTCGCCGAGCAGGGGGGCGAGAACTTTCAGGTTGAACTTCTTGTCGTATTTCCGCAGCCGTTCCTTGAGTATAACGCTGCCCTCGTCATTGCGGAGCCTCAAGTATTCGGAGACAAAGGTAATGTGGCTTATGCCCATGCCACGGGACAGGGCGATGATTTTTTGTATGCGTTCAAGGCAGGAAAGAGACGAGTCAGCCGCATAGGGCCCGGCCGCCTCAAGAAGGACACTGTAATGAAGAGCGCACATATTCTCAAAAAGTTCTTCCTTTGACATGAAATGGTGGTACAGGGCGCCCTTGGTAACGCCGGCGTGTTCGGCAATCTGCCGCATGGAGGTTTTTTCATAACCCCATTCCAGAAAAAGTTCCTCGGCGGACCTCATGATGTCCGTCAGGGTCTGGGCTTTTTGCCTGTCACGCCGGTTCATCACCTTATTTGCGGTTCCTGATTACCGCCTGGGCGCCGGCAAGCCGCGCCAGGGGAACCCGGAAGGGTGAGCAGGAGACATAGCTCAGGCCCGCCCGGTAACAGAAATCAATGGTCGCCGGATCTCCGCCGTGCTCGCCGCAGATGCCGACCTTGAGAGAGGGGTTCACTCCCCTGCCCTGTTTGGTGGCGGTCTCGATGAGGAAACCCACGCCCTCTTCGTCTATGGATTTGAAGGGATCAACGTCAAGGACATTCTTCTGGAGATATACGGGAAGGAAGGACGCCACGTCATCCCTGCTGAACGCGAAGGTCATCTGGGTAAGGTCGTTGGTGCCGAAGCTGAAGAAGTCGGCATATTTGGCGATGTGGCCGGC
>JAISDF010000222.1 GCA_031265025.1 Spirochaetaceae bacterium | reverse complement strand
ACCTTGATGTAATAGTCGCCGGGTTCCAGATTGACGCTGAGATACGAATCGTAGTTTTCGCCGCCGTCGTCGTCCTCGTCGATGAGGTTTTCATCGGCGTCGTACAGTTCAATATAGGTGTCCAGACGGAGGTTGTTTTCTCCCCTGGCCCTGATGCCGTAATAGCCTCTGCTGGTAACGGTAAAGCGGGCCCAGTCAACGTCATTGCCATCGGTAAAGGTGCGCCTCTGGGGGGCGGCGTCTGCCTCTATGGTCTTCGCGTTTGCCGCGGTGTTGTCATTCTCGTATTCGTCGGTACCCAGGGCTTCGGTGAGTTCAATATAAAGGGTATAGAGGCCGGAAGCGCCGTCGTACTCGGTGAGTTCAATATAATAGAGTCCCGGTTCCACCACCGAGGAAAGCCGCGCGTTGAGATTGTCACCGCCGTCATCATCTTCTGACAGGAGATTTTCCCGCCCGTCGTACAGCTTGAGGCAGGTGTCCCGCGAACCGCTGGTGTAGACTTTGAGCAGCCCCTGTTGCGGAACCTGTACGCTGAACCATTCGGCGTCATTGCTGCCCTGGAAAATCCCCGTGATAACGTCGCCTATTCCCACGGCATAGGCCTGGTTGCGGGTATTGTTCGGTTCCATGGGGGTTTCCTGAACGCTGGAAAAAAGCGCCTGTATGGTATAGCTTCCCGTAGCGCTGCTGGAGTAGCCGCGCATCTTTATCAGGTACGTTGTCCCGGCTTCGGCGAAAAACTCAAGGCGGGGGTTTGTCCCTTCTCCCGAGTCGTCATCTTCGTCTATCTTGCTGTCCTGCGTGTCGTAGAGTTCGAGGTAGCCGTCAAAGTCCCCGTCTACTTCTATGGTAATGACACCCTGACCCGAGGACCGTATCGAGAACCAGTCCTCGTCGCCGTTATGAAGGGTTCTGCGCAGGCTCCGGTCCGGCGCAAAGACCACGGGATTTTGCCTGCTGTCCGGCTCATAGCTGTCCCTGGGCACGCTGGACGAAGAACCCGAAGCAGTTCTCATGAGTTCAAACACAAGGGGGGTGTTTTCAAAATCGCTCTGCCAGGCGGCGAGTATGGCGGCGTCTTCGGTATCCACAAGCCTCGTATAAATTCGTATGGTCTGGTCTATGGCGACAATTTCTCCCCCTATCCTGTACCGGGTGCCCGCGCCGCCGGCATTGGAGTAGGGATCAAGTATCTTGAAATTCCTGCCGGGGCTGTTGATCAGGGACTGGAGCATGGCGCTGCTCCAGTAGGTGCCCAGCGGCGGCTCTTCTCCCGAGCGGTAAAACGAAGAAGCGCCCAGGGTAATTGAGGCAGCGCCGGGGAAGTTGTTTACGCTTGTAACGATGAGGCCGGCGATGCGCTGGGTTTCCAGATCAAGTTCGGCGATTGTTTCGGGCCGTATGGTCTGGGCGCAAATTCCGGCTGTTAATCCCAACGAAAGAATCAGGGCAAGAAAGAAACGGTTTCGGGGCAGTTTCATAGTGCACTCCTTGAAAAAAAATTTTGAGGCTGTTCCAGAACCTTATCCGGTTCTCTCAAGCCGTTTACGCATCCCCTGCCCGGAAACCCGGAGTTCCGGACAGTTCCAGTATCGCCTGGTCAAGGGAAAGGTTTTCCTTTGTTTCCCGTGACGCGAGGTTTCGCAGTGAGAGGGGAGAGGACAGGGGTTTTTCGCCGGGTATGACGACCCAGGCAAGGCCCTTTTTTTCGGCCAGCATGAACTGCTGGCCGAGTTTTTTTGCTTCCAGCATTACTTCGCAGGCTATGCCTTTTTCCCTGAAAAGTCCGGCAAGTTTCTGGCAGGCGCCGCCCGCATCCTCGTCAACACAGGCTATGGCCGCTTTCGCGTAACTCAGCGTCCGGCCGGAGACGCCGAGGCTTTCCAGGGCAGAGATAAGCCTGTCAAGGCCGATGGAAGCGCCCACGCCGCCTATGGCTTCTTTTGAATAGAGGCCGGCGAGGTTGTCGTAACGGCCGCCTGAGCATACCGAGCCGATGGAAGGCAGCGCCGCAAGAAAACTTTCGTAGACGATGCCGGTATAGTAGTCAAGGCCCCTGGTTATAGAAGGATCAAGGATGAAGGAAGACGCGATGCCCGCGTCGTTCATGTAGCGCCATATACGTTCCATGTGCCGCGATTCAGGAGCGTCGCCGCCTGACGCTTCGGTGATATGGGCAAGGGTTTCCTCAAAATTCGCCCTGGGTTCAATATAATCAAGCACGGCGGCGGCCTTTTTTTCGTCCAGAATCCCGGCAAGCTGGAGCGCGGCATCTTCCCTGCCGGTCTTGGCTATCTTGTCCACAATGCGCAGTATGTCCGTCGCGTGCCCCTCGGCGCCGAGCCGTGAGAGGAAACGGTTAAAAAGCCCCCGGTGATTGACATGAATGGTACAATCCCCGGCGCCTATGGCGGCGAGGGTGGTTTTCATCATGAGAAGTATCTCGAAATCAGACGCCGCGCCGTCGCTTCCCACAATGTCAAAATCGCACTGGGTAAATTCCCTGTACCGGCCCCGCTGGGTGTTTTCGCCCCGCCACACCTTGGCGATGTGATAGCGCTTGAAGGGGAAGCTCAGCTCGTTCCGGTGCGCGGCAAGGAAACGGGCGAAGGGCACGGTAAGGTCAAAGCGGAGGGCCACGTCCCTCCCGCCCTGGTCGGTAAAACGGTAGACCTGCTTTTCCGTTTCGCCGCCCCCCTTGCCGAGGAGTATCTCCGCGTATTCGAGGGCCGGGGTGTCTATGGGCACAAAGCCGTATGAGCGGAAGGACGCCTCAATGCGTTCCACCAGACTGCGCCGGGTAATCTCGGCTTCGGGCGGAAAATCCCTGAAACCTTTCAGTATTCTTGGTTCTATGATGTTTGCCATGATTGCTTCTTATGCCTGGGCCGAGGGATTGGAACGGGTATGAAACCAGTAATCGTCCACAATTTCGGCAAGTTCCGGGCTGAAGGAAAGGTTTGCCACAGTACGCACTATGCCCTTGGGCAGCATGGTGGAGCTCTCTATGGATCCGCCTGTGGAAATACGGTACTTCTTGAAGTACAACTGGTAGGCTACCGAGGTTCCCGCCGTCCGCCCCTGGGCGAGACCGGCTTCAAGGTGTTCCAGTATTTTTGTGTTGAAGTTGTATATTTGAATGCGCCTGCTCCCGGCTGGCTCGGTAATGGTGGCGTACATATTATACCCAAGCAGCTTGGCCACATCGGCGTTCATGCGTATCAGGGTTTTGCCGTAGTCCTCGGAAAGCATCTTGAAGCGCTCCTGGGTTTCAAGGTAATTGCCCAGTATGCTTACCATGTCGTCGGGGGTATTCTTGAAATCAACCACGAAGAGCCCCACATTGTCCCTGCCTTTCATGGGGCCCACGGTGGCGAGGGTGCAGCGTATGTAGAGCTTGATGGGCTCCTGCTTGCCCGATGCAAAGGCTATGGACAGGCCCACGATGCCGTTTACATAGCGCTGGAAAAACGTCAGTTCCTGTTTGGAAAGGGAAGCGAGAAAGATAGCGCGCTTGAATCCAAGCTGAAAGGGCGCGCAGAGTATGATATAGTCGTCCATTTTCAGAAAACAATGCGAGCGGTCCACCCCCAGCTTTGCCAGGGCATATTGACTGCACGCTATGCTTTGATCCGCGAACCTGGCCAGATACTGGGCAGGTCCGGTAGGTATATTGACCATACAAACTCCGCGAAACCTTCTTATAACACAGGGAAAACCCGCTTTAAGCGGGTCCCTGCTATTAATTCTACCCTTTTTTGGGGACTTTGGAAAGCCTTACACGGTATGGTACGGTAAGAACGGCCTAAATGTCGTCCCAACTGAGGCCCTGGCCGTCGGGAATAAAGCGCCGGGCCTTTCTGCCGCTTATCAGCGCCTCAAAAGACGGGGGAAGCCCCGGTTTGAGCTTTTTTTCGCTGCGGAGAACCCCTATCATGGCTTTTTCTATGGTTTCCCCCTCCTGTATGTCCCTCATGGCATGGAGGGAACGCCGGGTAGTGAGGTAATTGGCTTTTTCCGAGGGGGCAAGGACCTTGACGCCGCTGCCAAGAACTTCTTCTACCCGGCCTTTTCCCCATTCGCGGTACAGTTCCTCAAGGAGCCGCGCCGGAATTCCCCTGAGACCGGATCCGGGCGGAACCAGGGAACACCGCGCGCCGGAGACGCTTTTTATCCGGCGCGCCATGCGGGAAAAATCATCCGGCGGCAGGGCTATGGGGTCGTCAAGGCCGGAACCTGAGCGGGACAGACAGAAGTGCTTTTCTATAGCCCTGGCGCCAAGGGCGGCGGCAAGGACCGGAACCAGACAGGCGTCCATGCTGTGGTCGCTTAAACCCACGGCGCAGCCGAAAATCCCCGAAAGGGTCGTGATGAGGC
>JAISDF010000215.1 GCA_031265025.1 Spirochaetaceae bacterium | reverse complement strand
GGAAAAACCGGGAAAAACCCTTGGGAATATTTCATATATAGTATAAGGCCCCATGCTGAAGATTGCTTTAATTATAAAAATGTAGCATACTGTATGCGATATGCCTGAAACTCAAGAATATACCCGGCTTCATGCCCAGGCGCTTGAGGCCCGGCAGCATTGGCTGGAAGAAACAGAATTGCCCCGCCTTAAAGAAGGGTTCCGCTCTTTACACATGTCTTTTGAGACTATCTACCAATTGCTGCTCAAAAAAGGCATACTCCAGGAAGACCCCTACAAGCAGGAAACCAAGGTAGGCGAACTGGCAATCCCTCCCACCGAAGCGCTGAACGAATCAAAGAAAATAGACGAGCTTTCCATACGGCTGTCCAACTACGATAACCAGATCGACTTCCTGGTCAACTTTTATCAGGTTTCAATTGAATTTCTTACTATTGACCGGATAAAACGCATAGTGGGGCTGGTCAAATACATTGACTGGGCTCATTTTAACAACGCCTCGCCGAGCCATAACACCAAGGCCCTGGCCGAACTTATCGGCGTCGAAAAGGGCAACATAGACCAGATATCCATGACCATCATAAGCGAATCCCTCGACACACTCCAAAAAGTCGCGGGAACCATCATGGGTATACTCAAGGAACTGGTCAATTACCAGCGCGAATATATCAAGGGCCGGATACGGGAAACAATAAGCGGCAGCCTGGATTTTGCCCCTGATGCGGGGCTCTCGAAAAAAAACGAAATACTCACCCAGATAAAGAAGAAATATTCCGCCGTGGGTCTTCCCTTTTCAACAGAAATAACCGAAGAACTCATAAACGAGGACTATACTCCCCAGGGCAAGGCCCTGAAGGAAAACATACTCAAAGGCCTGGCCCTGCCTGAGGCCAAACCAAAGGTCAGGAAACAGCAGCTTTCCTTCAAGGCCTTTCTTGCCGACGGGCTGCATATCCTGAGCTCCGTTTCCCAGACTATCGCCGACATAGTGGTCAAGATAGACGAAAACAACGCCGTCATGGAAAGCACAAAGAAAAATTTCTGGGACAAGGTGCGGAAGGCGTTTCAGGAAATGATGCGCAAGCCCCCCGAACCGGTGATATACAGGCTCCAGTACCTGGACCCGGTCAAGGGAACAAGCACCAAGGAAGACGTAAATTACTATACCCTCAAGGCCGATCTGGAAAAAAAGATACGCACTACAGCCGCCATGCACGCGAGGTCAGGAGCGTCCCGCATGGACTCCATGGGAGAAGACCAGCTCCTCGCTTTCCTTGAACGGGGTGTCAAGGAAATACAAAACACCCACAAGATACTTTCGGCGCTGGATGAATATTTCAAGATCAGCGCGCCGCCTGAGGTACGGGACAAGATCAAGGGAATAAAACCGGAACTTGCCACCATAAAAAACGCCATAGTGAACGCGAATCAAAAACGGTATGAATACAGCGCCCAAAAGGAAGAAACCGAACAGCTCAAAAAACTTGGCGTTGACGGTTATGCCCAATAAGCAAAACCGAATGCCCCGCCGGGGGACTTCCGCGGCAAAGGATGCTACCATGAATACACTATCGAGGCTGTTCCAAAACTTCAGTTTTTGGAACAGCCCCCTTGATGCAACGGGAAAAACCGGGCCTTTGACCGGTTTTTCCAAGAGCTTGTCCAAAACCAACCGGGTTTTGGAACAAGCTCTGTCCATAAAGAAAAACAAGGGCTGCCGGGCAAGGGCCCGTCTTGCCGCCCTCATTCCGGCAGCGCTGCTCCTTGCCTCCTGCGCCACGGACAAAGCGGCGGCCCCGGAGAAGGAGAGGCCGCCCCTGGCGCCCGAAGCGGTTGTCAGGCCCGATATACGGGACCGTACCGAACTGAGCGTGGTCTTTTCCAGCGGCAGGATGGAACTTGATTTCCGCAAATCCTACCTCGCAAACGAGGCCCAGCTTTTTACCGCCCTTTATGAGGGCCTTTTTTCGTATCATCCCTTCACCATGGAACCTGTTCCCGCCCTGGCTTCGGCGTGGAACCTTTCGGACGACAAAAAGGTCTGGACCTTTACCATACGGGAAAACGCCCGGTACTGGAACGGCGAACCCGTGCTGGCAAGCCATTTCCGCGACGCGTGGCTCTCCCTCCTTGACCCGAAACGGGACTCGCCCTACTCTTCCCTCTTTGACGTAATCAAGGGCGCGCGGGAATACCGCCTGAACATACTGGGCGATCCTGATGAAGTCGGCATAGCGGCCCCCGGCGAGCGTACCCTGGTCGTAACCCTTAACGCGCCGGCCTCGTTTTTTCCCAGCATGCTCTGCCATCACTCCTTCAGCCCCATACATCCTTCCATGACCGCCGAGGAAGACTGGTCGGCAAAACCGCCTGTTTCAAACGGCCCCTTCTATATAATCGAACAGAACGCGGAACGCATACTCCTTGCCAAAAACGAGCTTTACTGGGATGCCGCGCGGGTGAGCCTCAAGCGCCTTGTTATACGCTTTTCCGGCACCCCCGAAGAAGCCGCGTCCTTCTGGAATTCGGGCGAGTCCCGCTGGATAAACGGCGATGTTGACGTGGCGGCTTTGCATGACAAGAGCGGCCTCATGGTAAACGCCATGTTTGCCACCCACTATTACTTCATACGCTCGGACAAGGCGCCCTGGACCGATTACCGCGTCAGGAAAGCCCTGTCCCTCTCCCTGCCCTGGGCCGAAATAAGGGAAGGCCACTATCTTCCCGCCAAAACCCTCATCTATCCCATACCGGGCTATCCCGAAGTAGCCGGGGTTGAGGAACGGGACCTTGTGGAGGCAAAGAGGCTTCTGGAAGAGGCCGGATACCCTGACGGACAGGGGCTGCCGGAACTGGTGATACGCCTTACGCCTTCGGAAGAGGCCGGACGCATAGGGGGCCTCATGGCTTCAACCTGGAAGGAAGAACTGGGCGTCAATGTCAGGGTAGAAGTCATCCCCTTTGAGCGTTACTTCGAGTCCCTCAAGCAGGGCGGCTATGATGTGGGTTCATCAACCTGGATAGGCGACTTTGCCGACCCCTATACCTTCCTCCAGATGTGGTGCAGGAATTCAAACCTTAACGACGCCAAATACAGCGATGATGAATACGAAACGTTAATCGAAAGATCCATGGGCGCCGAGGGAGAAGACCGCTGGAAACTCCTGGCCGAAGCCGAGGAACTGCTCCTTGACCGGGGCGCCGTACTCCCCATCTCCTACAGCCCCGCGCTGAACATCATTGACATGGACGAGATTGACGGCTGGTTCCCCAACGCGCTGAACATACACCCCTTTAAGTATTTTTCGTTCAAGGCTTTCAGGCCCCTGCCGGGAGTGGTGCGGGCCGGGACAGGAAGCGCGAAAGGCTAGGCGCGTCCGGGCGGGGGCCCGCGCGCCTTATTGTGGAAGAGCGTTTTTCATGCTATAGTAAACAACAATGAGTAAAGCTAAACCCTTTCAGGTTAACCAGAAGATCGTATACCCAAGCCAGGGAGTCGGGGTCGTTACCGCCGTACAGGACAAGCTCTTTAAAAGCCAGAAAATCCCCTATTATATGATTTATCTTGAAGTTTCCGACATGACCATCATGGTTCCGGTAGGCAAAGCCGAGGAACTGGGCATACGGCCCATAGTCCACAAGGACCAGGCCCTCAGGGCCCTGGAACTCATCGGCGAAGAGTACGAGCCCATTCCCTCGGACTGGAAACTCCGTTATCAGATGAACCTCGATCTCCTCAAAAAGGGGAGCGTCATGGATATAGCCACCATAGTCCGTTCCCTCTACCACCGGAGCAAGGTCAAGGAACTGCCCATACTGGAACGCAAACTGTATGATTCGGCCCTCAAACTCCTTGAAGACGAGATTGCTTTTTCCCTTAAAAAACCAAAGGATGAAATTGAATCCATGATCTTTACCCGTCTGGAGTCAAGGTAGGGCCTCCATGACAGCCGCGCTTATCTGTGCAGCAGGCGCGTCAACCCGCATGGGAGGCGTTAAAAAGGAATACCAAATCCTTCCCGGCGCCTTTGACGGGGACAAAAATCCCCTTACCGTGCTTGGCGCCGCGGTTTCCGCCTTTGCCGCGCTTCCAGAAATAAGCCTTATCGTCATAGCCATTCCTCCCGGTTCCCTTTCAGAAGAAGCCGAAGCAAGGGCCGCCCTGGGCGAAACGCTCTCGGGCGGCGGGAAGGCGCCTGTGTATCTGGTAAACGGCGGCCCCACACGCCGCGCCTCGGTGCATCTGGCCCTTGAGTTTCTCAGGCGCTACAATCCCGCCCAGGTGCTTATTCATGACGGCGCGCGCCCCTGGGTCAGCGAAAAACTCATACGGAGCGTCATCAACGCTGTACTCAGATACGGCGCGGCGCTGCCCCTGCTTCCCCTTCGGGAAACCCCCAAAGAAATAGACAGTTCGGGCTTTGTGGTCCGCCATTTACACCGGGCATCGGTGGCCGCCGCCCAGACTCCCCAGGGTTTTCGCTTCCCCGACATACTCAGGGCCCACGAACTTGCCGCGAAAAAAGAACAGCAAGGGTTTGAATACACCGATGACGCGGAGGTGTGGGGAGAATTCATCGGTAAGGTCGCCGGTGTTCCCGGAGAAAGGGCCAACAAAAAAATCACCTTTCCCGAAGATTTGGAAGGAGTTTGAAAGTGATCCGCATAGGACTGGGCAGGGACCTTCACCGCCTGGCTCAGGGCAGGCGCTTTTTGCTCGGCGGGGTTGAGCTTCCCTTTGACAAGGGCGAACTGGGCCACTCCGACGGCGATGTTCTTGCCCACGCGGTAACCGACGCCCTGCTCGGCGCGGCAGCCCTTGCCGACATAGGGGAACTCTTTCCCCCTTCCTGCCCTGAGTGGAAGGACGCCGATTCCCTTGAACTCCTCAAAAGGGCCTGCCAAAAAGTACGGGAAGCGGGCTGGCGCCTGGTAAACCTTGACTGCGTAGTCAGCGCGGAAAAGCCCAAACTGCTTCCCTACAGGGAAGCGATACGCGCGTCCCTGGCCTCGGCCCTCGGCGTCGAGACGAACGCGGTATTTGTCAAGGGAAAAACCGGCGAAGGCCTCGGCCCGGTCGGATCAGGCGAGGCCGTGGAAGCCCTGGCCGTATGCCTCCTTGAACGGATAGAAGCGCCAAAGGACAGCCCATGAAAAACCCGTCCGGGACACAGAGGGCGGCAGGCACAAAAGCAGCAACCCCGCCGCAAGCGGCCCCTCGCAACGAATCAAAACAAGGCCCTGAGTGGGAAAAAATTTTCCGTTCCCTTAAAGCGTGGCGGAAGGAACTGCAAAAACCGGCCGCCCCTCTCCGCGAATCAGGCGGGGCTTTTGCCGGAGACCAAGGCAAAACCGTCGGCGACCCCTCGGTAAGCACGGTGGCCGAAGTCTTTAACCAGGACCCCTGGGCAGTGCTTGCCTCGACCATCATAAGCCTGAGAACAAAGGACGAAGTTACCATGCTGAGTTCCCGCGCTCTTCTGGCAAAAGCCCCCGGCCCCCGGCAACTCCTTGCCCTTGACGAAAACAGCATAGCCGGACTCATCTATCCGGCGGGATTCTACCGGACCAAGGCGGCGAACCTGAAAAAAATAGCCGCCATTCTGATGGACAAGTACGACGGAAAAGTCCCATCCGATATGGAAACGCTCCTTGCCCTGCCCGGAGTAGGAAGAAAAACCGCCAACCTCGTCCTGACCGAAGCCTTTAACAAGGAAGGCCTCTGCGTTGACAT
>JAISDF010000144.1 GCA_031265025.1 Spirochaetaceae bacterium | reverse complement strand
GCCATGCTGATGGACAGCGCCCTGGTGCCCATGGGCTATAAAATCAGGATAAATGACTACATCGGCCAGATCAGGACCGAACCCGGCCCGCGCCGCGCCGCCGGAGCGGCCGCTCCGGCGACACCGTCCGTTTCCGCGACGCCGGCTCCCGCGCCGGCCAACATCGAGGCTCAGGCAGCGTCAAAGCCCGAGGCCCCAGGACAGCCCCGGTGACGGAAAAGAATCCCCGGACAGGCATCATCTTTCTGCCTGTTCCCGACACATTCAGACAGCCCGGCGCGGGACACAACGACGCTGAACTTCACCATGACCATCATGGGGAAGCCCCGGATTTTGCCATAGACCCCGATATACCCATACCGGTGGAAATTTCCGCGCAGCACGCGGCGGAGTTCCCCGCGCCGCGCGAAAACTCCAAGCGCTTTGACCCCGAAGACCTTTCCTGGGAGATGATACTTTCCGGCATGTTGAAAATACTTTCCCTGCCCCCTGACGCCGGGTGTGAGTTCGAGAAGCCGGACGCGGCGAATATTCCCCACGAAAAGGCACGGCTGCTTCCCGCGCGTTTCGCTGACATACAGGCTTCGTGGTTCCCCTATTACCGCCGTTTTGTCCTTGCCCTGAGACCGGGCATACTGGGAGAATTTACCGAGGCGGCCATACTCAAGACGCGAAACGGCGATTATGATACGGCGCTGGAAATCCTGGCCGCCCTGGGAGGACTTTTTCCCCGTTCACCGGCAGTGCTGCTCAACACGGCCCTGGTTCTTGAGGACAGGGCAGAGTCCCTGGAAAGAAGCGGCAGGGAAGAGGAGGCCGAAGAAGAAACCAGGCGGGCCCTTGAAGCCTATACACAGGTCCTTGCGCTTGAACCGCCCCTTCCCGGCGCGCTCTTTAACGCCGGGTTTTTCTTTATGAAAACGCGGAACTTCAAAAAAGCCAAAGAATGTTTTTCGGCCTTTATCCCCCTTGCCGACGACAGCGAAAAGAAGGACCAGGCCCAATCCCTGGTCAGGGAAATCAGTTCGCAAAACCTTGACGACGCTGTTTTCCGGGAGGCCCGCGAACTCATACGAAGCGGAAGGGAGAACGAAGGCATACAAAAGGCAAGGAATTTTCTTGAGCGTAACAGCGGGGCCTGGAACGGCTGGTTTACCCTGGGCTGGGGACTACGCCGTCTTGAACGCTGGGCCGATGGAGAGGCCGCCTTCCGCAAGGCCCTGGAACTCGGCGGGGACAATGCCGATACCAGAAACGAGCTTGCCATCTGCCTCATGGAGCAGGGCAGGCTTACGGAAGCCCGCAAAGAACTGGAAGGCGCCCTGAGAAAGGACAGCGAGAATATAAAAATAATTTCCAACCTGGGCATACTCGCCCTGAAGAGCGGCAGCAAAGACGAGGCGGACGCCTTTTTCAGAACCGTCCTCGAACTGGAACCGGAAGACCCCATAGCCCTTAAATTTTTAGGCGGCCAGGAGCAGTAGACGGTCGTACAACTTTAGAGCCGGACAAGGAGTATTATACTAAAAAGCTGAGTTATTATTTCACCACCCCCGGATTATAGCTATCCGCCTGTTGGACGATATGATAAAAACTGCCGTGCTGGTAAAAACGGAAGAAGATAATAAGCAAACCCTCTTTCATTGCCGGTACGGTTTTGAACGGGTACTCAAGTTTATGGAGTTCTTTTTCCGTAGCTGATAACTTGATGGCATCAGCTATGAGCGGCATATAGGCGGTGATAGCTCCGGCGGCTGGTTTCCAGCGTACCTGGGCGATCACTTCACGGACAATTTTCTTGTCTTTTATTACTGTTGGCTCCACAGGTTTGATTCGCTGCGAAGGGTCCATACCCCGGCCCCTTGGGGCGGAACCAAGGGTATGGACTCTGAGTCAAATACCTTACGAGAACAACATACCGCGTGGCTCTGCCGCGCGGTTGTTGATTTTGGCGGCTATTTTGACACAAGCTGACAATTTGTCATTTTTGTGGGTGTCAATCCCGTTTTTTAGCCTTTAGGTCTTGTTCGGTTTCTAATTTTTGAGTGATGAATTCTGCCAAGTCTAAAGGACCGAATATTTTCATCCTTACTGTTCCTCCTCCGTGATAATTTTTCTTAGAATTCATATTAAACCTATTGATTAAATAGGAATTATGTACTACGATAAGGCTCTGTTGCCATATGGCGGCTGATTTTCATTGCCGGAGGCTTCTAAAAGCTTTATTTAGAGGCGCTTCGGACTTGAAGGAGTACCAAAATGATCCGGTTCGTAAAAAGTACACTGTCTCTCCTTATGCTTGTATCGCTTCCGGCGCTGGTCTTTGCCAGGCCGTCCAGGGATTCAGGGGAAAGCCCCCGGGTCCTCAATTGGATAGCCCAGGGAGAAATCACCACCATGGATTCGGGCAAGAGCTATGATACCCTGAGTTGGGAACAAATCGAAATCTTTACCGAGAGCCTGTACAAAATCAATGGCAATAATGAGGCGGTTCCGGCCCTGGCCAGGGCACTGCCTGAGATCAGCGCTGACGGTCTTACCGTAACAGTAACGCTCAGGGACGGCATAAGCTTTTCCGACGGCTCAAAGATAAGCGCCGATGACTTTGTATACGCGGCCCAGCGTATTGTAAACCCGGCCACCGGTTCCCAATCGGCAAGAAGGCTTACCTATATCAAAAACGCCCAGGATATTATCGAAGGCAAGCTCAGTCCCGAAGCCCTGGGCATACGGGCCCTGACGGATAACAAGCTGGAAATCACCCTCAGCGCCCCAAATCCCTATATCACCGGCGAACTGGCTTCGGCGATTCTTGCGCCGGTGAGCAGGCGCTTTGCGGAATCCAGAGGGGCGTCCTACGGCCTCTCGGCGGAGAATCTTTTGGCCAGCGGCCCCTTTGTTCTTACAGGGTGGAATGGGGCGGATATTTCCTGGAAGTATGTAAAAAACCCCTACTACTGGGATGCGGAGCATATCTACTTTGATGAAATCAATATTCAGGTTATCAAGGATGTGGCCACCGGCATTGCCCTCTACGAGGACGGCAAGCTTGACGGGTCTCCCATATCAGGTGAATATATTTCCGTGTACCGGGGAACCCCTGACCTGGTAAGCGTCCAGACCCTCAGGATGACCAATCTTGAACTGGGCATCAGCGCTACGGCGGCCTTGCAGAACATCAATCTCCGCAAGGCCCTGCTGCTTGCCGTAAATCGCGATGAACTTGCGTCTTCAATATTGAACGGCGACGGGGTTCCCGCGGTTGGAACGATTCCCAACGGCATTGCCATAAGTCCGGTCAACGGAAAGAGCATCAGGGATGACTGGGGCGTTCTGGTAAAAACCGATGTGGAACAGGCCCGGCGTTATTTTGCCCAGGCTCTCAGGGAACTGGGGCTAAGCCAGATCACCCTCCGCCTCGTTACCACAGACAATGACGAAGGAATCAAGGTCGGCCAGTATCTGCAGAGCGTCTACGAAACCAATCTCCCCGGCCTCAAAATAGACCTTGCCAATGTGCCTGCCAGCGTCCGTTTTCAGGAAATGATGGCCTATAAATTTGAGCTTGCCCTCGGCGGCTGGACCGGGGAGTTCAATCCCGCGACCTATCCCAAGCAGTTTGAAACCAGCAACGAGCATAACCACGGAAAATGGGTTTCGCAGGAGCTTACCGACCTTATCAATGCCCTTGAAACTACAGACGGAACCAATTTCCGCCTCCGCTGGGACCATCTGCGAGAGGCCAATCAGTACCTTATTGACAATGCGGTGGTGGTTCCCCTGGTTCAGGCTGCCAAAAGCTATCTGATAAACCCGCGCCTTAAAGGCTATGTAACCCATGTGCTGGGTACGCCGGTTGACATAACCCATGCCTATTTCTAAAGCCAGGGTATGAAGCGCTGGGCGCGTTTTATAATCCACAGGCTGTTTTACCTTTGTGTAACCCTGTGGATTATCATTACTATCACCTTTTTTCTTATGAACTTCCTGCCCGGAACCCCCTACCAGGACCAGTCGCGGCTTACGGCAGTTCAGGTAGTTCAGTTAAACGCAAAATACGGCCTTGACAAACCCCTGGGACATAGGTATATCACCTATCTTTTAAATCTGGCAAAGGGGGACCTCGGCATATCGCTGCAGTTTTCTGATCAGCCGGTAAGCCTGCTGCTTAAAACCAGGGCCGGGCCTTCGATACAGCTTGGCCTTGAGGCCGCTCTTTTTGGAACCTTTGCGGGAATAATACTCGGCGCCCTGGCGGCGATGAAGCATAACACCTGGGTAGACAGCTTCTGTTCGATCTTCGCCATCGCGGGCCGTTCTGTACCGAATTTTGTTTTTGCCGTATTGCTCCAGTCCGTATTTGCCATAGGATTAAGGCTCCTCCCCATAGGGCTTTGGAATGACGGCTTCCGTTCCACCATACTCCCCGCCCTAGCCCTTTCGGTGTCTCCCATGGCCGATGCCGCCCGCTTTGTCCGCGCCGAGATGATTGAGATACTCTCAAGCGATTACGCCGAACTGGCAAGGGCCAAGGGCTTAAGCGAAATACAGGTTGTTATACGCCACGGCCTCAGAAACGCCCTTATTCCCCTTATCACCATCACAGGTCCCATGACCGTATCCCTCATGACCGGTTCCCTTGTGGTAGAAAATATTTTTGCCGTACCGGGCATAGGGGAACAGTTTACCAAGTCCATTCTTTCCAACGATTATTCCACCATCATGGCGGTAACCATACTGTTTTCGGCCATGCTCCTTACGATACTGCTCATCACCGACATACTCTACCAGCTTATTGATCCCCGCGTACGGGTGGGAGTACCGCAATGAGCGGGGAAAACCAAAGAAAAAGCGCGGCACTGATCCGCGGCGTAAAAGACGAGTTCCCCGTGGTTCAGGACGCTTTGTTCCGTTTTTGCGGCACTGGAACGGCACCTGGCCTGCCTGAGCCTCCTGAAGCGGCCCCTGTCCCGCAAGCCGGCGTAAAAGCTTCCACGGCCTTTACCCGTGATGCCTGGCGCAGGCTGTGGAAAAACAGGACGGCATCCTTTTCCCTCTGTGTCCTGGCCCTGGTCATAATTACCGCCTTTTCCGCGCCCCTCATCGCAAGGCATCCACCAAACGAACAGCATATCCCCTACGCGAACCTTCCCCCCCGCATCAAAGGGGTAAGGATACGCGGCTTTAACGGGGAACTGCGTTTCCGGGGAAGCTGGGTGGACCGTTATGTGCAATCAGGAGTCCCTGACGATGTCTTCTTTATCTTCGGAACCGACGAATTTGGCAGGGACCTTTTTTCGCGGACCCTTTACGGGACGAGAATATCTTTGGTCATCGCCTTTATCGCCGCCTTCCTCGACCTTTCCATAGGGGTACTCTACGGCCTTTCCAGCGCCATGAGGGGAGGCAGAACCGATACTATCCTCCAGCGCGTTCTGGAAATACTGTCCGGCGTGCCGAGCCTTGTACTGGTGGTGCTCCTCCTCCTCGTATTTAAGCCGGGTATTGTCTCAATAATTTTTGCCCTGACGATTTCCTCCTGGATTCCCATGGCCCGGCTGGTCAGGGCCCAGACCTTACGGGTCAAGGAACTTGAATACATGCTGGCCGCCCGTTCCCTGGGCGCTGGCACGGCCAGGACAGCCCTTTCCCATGTATTGCCTAATATAGCGGGAACCATAGTGGTGCGCACCATGTTTTCCATTCCGGCGGCCATCTTTTTTGAAACCTTTTTGAGCTTTATCGGTGTGGGCATGAAGATACCCAACGCCTCGCTGGGAACCCTCCTCGGCGGCGGATACAAGGTGTTCCGTATTTATCCCTATCAGCTGTGGTTTCCGGCGGTCATACTCTGTGTGATAATGCTGGCCTTTAACCTCTTTGCCGACGGGCTCAGGGATACCCTGGACCCCAAAATGAAGGAAAATCATGGCGTATCTTGAGGTAAAAAATCTTTCCGTATCTTTTTCTCATCCTGAAGGGAGGATTCTGGCTGTCCGGGGTGTAAGCTTTTCCCTTGCCCCGGGAGAAACCTTGGCCGTGGTAGGCGAATCAGGGAGCGGAAAAACCGTTACCTGCCGCGCCCTTATGACCTTGCTCCCGAAAAACGCCTCTATTGATTCAGGAGAGATACTCCTTGACGGAAAGAACATACTTGCCCTTTCCCGGCGGGACAAAAGGTATCTGCGGGGCAGGGATATTGCCATGGTTTTTCAGGACCCTATGACTTCCCTGGACCCTACCATGCGCATAGGACTCCAGATTGAAGAAGCGGTAAAACAGCACGCTAAAATTTCCCGGAGCGAGGCGAAAAAACGAACCGGAGAGCTCCTCAGCCTTGTGGGCATTCAGGAGCCGGAAAAGCGGAGCCGTCAGTACCCCCACGAATTTTCCGGGGGGCAGAGGCAGCGTATTGTAATCGCCATAGCCCTGGCGTCTAATCCGAAGATCCTTATAGCCGATGAGCCGACTACGGCCTTGGATGTAACCATGCAGGCCCAGGTCATTGAGCTCCTCAAGGAACTCCAAAAGAAAATAAAAACTTCAATAATATTTATCACCCATGACCTTGGTGTCGTAGCCAATGTGGCCGACAGGGTAGCGGTAATGTACGGCGGCAGAATCATCGAATCAGGACTTTCGGAAGAAATTTTTTATGACCCAAGGCATCCGTACACCTGGGGCCTCCTCAACGCCATGCCGGTTCTTGATGAAGGCAGCAAAACCCTCTACTCCATTCCGGGTTCTCCCCCGATTCTCCTCAATACGGTAAAAGGCGACCCTTTTGCGCCGAGAAACGAGTACGCCCTGGAAGCGGACTTTTGCCGGGAGCCCCCGCTTTTTAAGGTAAGCGATACCCACTACGCGGCAACCTGGCTCCTTGACCCCCGCGCCCCGCAGGTACAGAAACCCGGCGCGCTGGAAAGGCGGAGAAAAGAATACCTTGCGCGGAGCAGCTACAATGACGCGGGATTATAAACTTGTAGAAGCAGTACATCTGAGCAAGGTCTACGGAAACGGGCTCAGGGCTGTTGATGATGTAAATTTTTTTATCCGACCGGGAGAAACATTCGGCCTTGTCGGAGAATCAGGATCAGGCAAAACTACCACGGGAAGAATGATAGCCAGACTGCTGGATGCTTCTTCGGGGACCATACGCTTCGACGGAATCGACACAAGAGCCTCTGGCGGAAAGGAAGAAAATCTGCGCTTCAGGCGTCAGGTTCAGATGATATTCCAGGACCCCTACGCTTCTCTTGACCCGAGAAAAAAAGTACGGGACATCATTGCCGAGGGCATAGACATACACCGCCTGGCTTCCTCGAAAAACGAGCGTAACGAAATGACCAGCGCCCTGCTCCGCGCCGTAGGTCTCAACCCTTCCCAGGGAGACCGTTATCCCCATGAATTCTCAGGAGGCCAGAGGCAGCGCGTGGGTATTGCCAGGGCCCTGGCGCTTAATCCCCGCTTTATTGTGTGCGATGAACCTATCTCGGCCCTTGATGTTTCAATACAGGCCCAGATAGTCAACCTTCTTAAAGAACTGCAGGAGGAAAAGGGCCTTACCTATCTTTTTATAGCCCACGATTTATCAATGGTAAAATACATCTCCGACCATATCGCCGTAATGCACCGGGGAAAAATCGTGGAAGCAGGGCCCGCGGAAGAAGTGTACCACCATCCCTTCCATCCCTACACCAGAAGCCTCATCTCGGCCATTCCCCTTCCTGATCCCGCTATTGAAAGGGGAAGAAAGCGCATCGCCTATGAGGAAACAGAGTATCTGGGCGAACGCGCCCTCAGGGAAGTCTCTCCGGGCCGTTTTCTCTACTGCGACGAACAGGGCCGCGCGTAAAACAAAGCCGCGCGTGACGGTGTTGTTGCGCATAACAACACACAGGCGTCGGAAACTCAGAAGTCCAGGTAGCGACGGGCATATTCGGCGTAGAGGCCGGCGGCGTAGACCAGGGCGTCTTCGTCAATATCAAAACGGCAGTTATGATGGGGCAGCGTCGTATTAGGTTTGGCGCTGTTGGCGCTTCCGATATACGCATAGGCGCCGGGAAGCTCCCGGAGGAATTCGGCAAAGTCGTCACCGCCCAGGGAAAGGGGCCGGTCCCGTATGACATTGGCTTCTCCGGCAAAGCCCTGCGCAACATCGGCTATCTCAGATGCAACCGCGGAATCATTAATCAGGGGCGAGGCAAAATCCTTCCATTCAAAAGAAACGGCCACCCCCGATACGGCGGCGTAATGGGAAGCCAGTTCTTCTATTTTCGTTTTTATCGATTCCCGCAGGGCGGCGCTGACGGTACGGAGGGTTCCCTCAAGCTCGGCGATTTCGGCGACAATATTGTACGCCGTGCCTGCGCGGAGAACGCCGACTCCTATGAGCACCGTGTCCACCGGCGAGACCCTCCTTGTAACAATACCCTGGAGGCCCACGACAATCTGGCTTGCCGCGTAGAGCGCGTCGGAACCAAGATGGGGCGTTGACACATGGGCGCTTTTACCCTGTACGCTTATTTTGAAGTAATCAACTGACGCGTTATTGACGCCGGGCTTTATGCCTATCTTCCCCACCGGGAGGTCGGAAGCCATGTGTACGCCCAAGACCCTCCCCGCGCCTTCAAGCACGCCGGCCTTTATAAACTGCCGCGCCCCGCCGCCCAATTCCTCGGCCTGCTGAAAGACAAGCCGCACTTCGCCTGAGAAGCGCTTCTCCAGGGCCTTAAGGATCTTTGCCGCGCAGAGGAGACCCGCCGCGTGGGCGTCATGACCGCAGGCGTGCATAACACCCGGATTTTGGGAACGGTAGGCTTCGTCTTTTTCGTCCTGAATGGGAAGAGCGTCAATATCGGCCCGGAGCACGATAATTTTTTCACCGCCCTGGCCGTCTTTCCGCGTTCCTCGTATGGTTCCCCATATGCCGGTCTCTCCCACCCGCCTTGATTCTATGCCCATGCCCGAAAGCTCCGCCTCTATGCGTGACGCCGTCTTGTATTCCTTAAAACCAGGCTCGGCGTTGCGGTGGAATTCCCTGCGGAGCTCCACAAGGTACGGCCGCTGTTCTTTTGTCTGATTGAATAATTCATTTCCCATGCCTAAAAGTATACACGGACCGGAGCTTTCCGTCAGCAGGGGAGAAGATTAACCATAAACATCACCAACCAATCCGATAAATCCGTTTGTGTTTGTCCGGGTGCTTCGTGGTTATTTTCAATTGAGAATTACCTGAGCTTGTTTCAAAACCAACCGGGTTTTGGAACAAGCTCACCTGTCAATCAGGCAGGGCCAGGGCAAGAACCTCCTCAAAGCGCTCCACCGGGTGAAACTCAAGGCCCTTCTTCACATGATCGGGGATTTCGTCAAGATCGCGGAGATTTTGTTTGGGGATGATAATATGCCGCGCCTTGTTCCGCCTGGCCGCCACGGTCTTTTCTTTAAGGCCCCCTATGGGCAGCACCTGGCCGGTAAGGGAAAGTTCGCCGGTCATCACCATGCGGCCGGTGATGACCCTGTTCCTCATAAGCGAAAGGAGGGCCACCGCCATGGTTATGCCCGCCGACGGCCCGTCCTTGGGCGTGGCGCCTTCGGGAATGTGGAGATGTATATGGTTCTTCTCAAACCACTCGCCGGGAACGCCGTATTTTTCGGAGGCCGTCTTGTGGGCCACGGTCATGGCTATGGTGGCGGATTCCTTCATCGTGTCGCCCAGCTTGCCGGTAAGGGTAAGGCCTTCTTTGCCGGGAAGCGAGATGGCTTCTATCACCAGGGT
>JAISDF010000137.1 GCA_031265025.1 Spirochaetaceae bacterium | reverse complement strand
TCGATGATTGCCGTGATGAGCTTTGACTGGGCTTCTTCGGGGAGGAGCATGGAAAGGCCCAGTTCCTTTACCGTCCTGACAAGGATACGCCAGCATGCGGCGTAACGTTCATAGCGTTTGGCAATGGTTTCGGCGCGGGTCTCGATGATTGCCTGTCTCAGGGCGTAGAGGGTCTGCACGGGCGGGGTAAAGCGGGTCTGCCCTGTTTTTTCAAAATGACTGTACTGGTCCCAGAGGTTAAGGTAATAGCTCCGCATGGGGTAGTCTTTGATTTTTTCAAGGGCCTTTTTTTCGCAGAAAACCATGGCGATTCCGGCCATACCCTGTATGTTCTTGTTTGAAGTCGAAGACATGAAATCAATGCCATCCTTTTCCATGTCAACTGGAATGGCGGCAAAGGCGCTTACCGCGTCCACCAGGGTGGTGATGCCGTGTTCCCTGGAAAAGCGGCAGAGTTCGTTTACGGGGTTGAGGAGGCCGGTGGTGGTTTCGTGGTACACAAGGGCAAAATGGGTAAAGCCTCCGTCAAGGAGTTTCTTTTTTACGGCCCCGGTATCGGGCAGGGCGCTGCCCGGGCTTTTGTATATTTCGCAGGGTATGGCATAGGATGCGGCGATTTTGCCGAAGCGTTCTCCGTAGGCGCCGTTGTCAAGGATGAGGAGTTTCGCGCCGGGGCCGACACAGGAAGAAATCATCACTTCGTCGGCGGCTGTTCCCGAACCGCCAAAGAGCACGGTTTTTACATCGCCCTTTTTGCCCGCCATGGCGGAAAGTTCATCGCATATCCATTCCATGACCCGGCCGAATTCTTTTTCCCTGGGGCAGATGTCCGCCGCGACCTGGGCGTATTTGACGCTGTCGCTGGTGGTCGCGGGTCCCGGATTGAGGAGCACTTCCCGCCGCACGGCGCGGATCTCCTCGTTCTCGAGGATGCGGGGGTAGATTTCTTTCCGGGCCATTTCATAATGGCTCTCGTCGTCTATTTCGCGCCAGGCGTAATATTCAATTTTGCGTATTCCTATGGCAAACTTTTTGTCCCGTTTCCCTTCCACAGCATCCCTGCTTACGGCCGACATGGCGGCTTCGTATTCCATGCCCGGCAGATCAGCTCCGCGCTCGCGGCAGTAAGCGCTCATGGCGTCGAGGGTATGCTTTTCGAGTTTGCTTATGCCCACCAGTTCGGCATATACGGAACCGAGTTCTTCTTTTCTTTTTGAATTTCCGAGGAGCAGACGGCCGGGGTCGGCCTCAAGGTATACCTCGTCGCGGGAATTGGTTTTTCCCGACGCGAGTATCACATTGGGACGCGGGTCGTTAAGCAGGACAAAAAGACCGGCGGCGTCGTAGATAAGGTCGGACTCAAGAATCAGCGCCGCGCCGGTAAGTTTTTCGACACAGAGGGCGAGGGTTCCCATGCTTCCGGTCGAGGCGTAGTCCTTGTTGTACACAAGGTCTATGGGAGGATAGTTTTTCGCCAGTTCCTCATACCACTGTGAACAGTGGCCGGTTCCTATGATGATTCTTTCGATTCCGGACGCGATGAGTTTTTGTACGGACCATTCGACTATGGGAAGTTCCCCTACCTTGAGGAAACCCTTGGGCATATAGGCGGTTTTTTCCCTGAGCCTTGTGCCAAGGCCCGCGGCCATGATGACTGCTTCTCGTATCATTCTTTGACTCCCAGAAAGGCCCTGAGCCGCAGGGCGGCCTCGGGGGGCTTGATAACGGGCCTTGCAAGTTTTTCAGGCGAACCCGTGCGTATGGGCGCGTGTATAAAAAGCAGCCCGCCTTCGCGCTTCCAGGCGGCGCTCTCCTTCCGCAGCTCATCGGGGCCTGAAACCGTAACGGAACGGGGATAGCCAAAGGCCCTGGCAAGCAGAGGATAATCCACCCCCGCCGAAACGGTAAACTGGCCGCCGGTGGTCTCATGGCAGCGGTTGTCAAGGAGTATGTGGAGGAGCGAGGCGGGCCTGTAATAGCTGTTTACCCCAAGGGACCCTGTTCGCATGAGTACCGAACCGTCCCCGTCAATGACGATGATTTTTTTGTCGGGCCTGGCAAGGGAGAGGCCCAGGCCCAGGGAGGAGACGCAGCCCAGGGAACCGACCATGTACAGGTTGTTGGGGTCATCGCCGAGCTCATAGAGTTCCCTGCCGGTGAAGCCTGTGGTGGCAAGGTATACGGCGTCCTCCCCTCCCCCTTCCTTGACCGCCCTGAGCATGTCCATGCGGCAGGCCTTGTCCATACGGGCCGGGGGTTTTTTGTCTTCGTTTAGGGCGACCTTGGAAAAGGTTCCTTTCTTTACAATGAAGAAAAATGACTTTCCCTCATTGATGTTTTTTGAGGCGGCTGAGAGCTGGGACAGGGCCGTATCCATATCGGAAGACAGGACGGCGTTGTCGATCTTCATCACGGTGAGCATGCTACCGGTAATCTCCCCCATGAGTTCATGCTGGGGTTCGTCGCCCAGGCCCGGCTCCCCCCTGAGGGACACAAAGCCCAGGACAGGAATGCGGAATATGGCGTTGAGGCTGGTCAGGGGCGATACCGCGTTGCCCAGCCCGGAATTCTGCATGAGCAGAACCGGACGCCGGCCGCCAAGCCAGGCCCCGGCGCAGATGGCATCGCCGTCTCCCTCGTTGGCGGCCATGACATATTCGGCCTCGTTGACCGCGTAATTGATGAGATCCTTCAAAAACGAACAGGGAACGCCGCTGTAAAAATCAAAGCCTTCTTTTTTCAGAGCGGCGCCAAAAAGCGCTGTGTCAAGCATACTGCTCCTTCATTTTGTTCCGGGAATAAGCTCGAGTATTTCCTTTATCGGCATGCACAGTTCATCGGCCTCAAGGGAACGTTCATGTTCAAGAATGATACGGGCCGTTTTGAGCATGGCGGGATATGAGGAGCGGAGCATGTGGTTGGCGTAGATGACTATATTAACGCCCCACCCGGTCAGTTCGGCTTCGGTAACGCCGTTATAGCTGGTCGGAACAGCCACCAGCGGTATCTTTGCGTATTCCTTTCTGAACCGTTCGCAGAAGGACTTCACATCCTCTCCTGACTTTTCCTTGCTGTGTATCATGATGCCGTCGGCGCCGGAAGCCACATAGGCAAGGGCCCGCTCCATAGCCTGGTCAACAGTCCCGCCCGCGATGAGGCTTTCGAGCCTGGCGATAATCATAAAGTCTTTGGTTACCTGGGCCCGCTTTCCGGCCTGTATCTTTTCGGAAAACTCCCCGATTGGGGCAAGGTCCTGCTGAACGTCGGTCCCGAAAAGGGAATTTTTTTTAAGGCCGGTCTTGTCCTCGATGATTACGGCCGATATGCCGTTGCGTTCCAGGGTACGCACGGTAAAGACAAAATGTTCCGCTATGCCTCCGGTATCGCCGTCATAGATGATGGGCTTTGTGGTACATTCAAGTATCTGGGTCAGATCCTGGAGCCTGGTGGTAATGTCAACGGCTTCTATATCGGGCTTGCCCTTGCTGGTTGAATCGGTAAGGCTTGAAGACCACATGCCGTCATAGCGGTGTATACCGTCCTCTTTGAGCAGTTCGGTGTTTTCCACGATGAGGCCCGAAAGACCCGAATGGGCTTCCATAATACGGACCAGGGGTTTCGCGTCTATGAGGCGCCTGAGGCTTTTCAGCCGCAGGTCAGGGGTGGTGCCTATAGCCCGTATTGAATCGGTCAGGGCGGTGGAATTGATGCCCTGGGTGTAGGGAATCTCGATGACTTCGCCGCCCAGCTCCGCCATGACCCGGTATACATCCTCCCGCTCCTTGCTCAGGATGCCGGTTTTCCAGTCGTCGCCGTGGATGATATAGTCGGGCCTGTACGCGCGGAGATTGGGGATATAGCTCCAGTCTTCCTGGGGCACTACCCTGCTTATGCCTTTAAGACTCTCCACGACCAGTTTGCGCTGTTCGTAGGATAAATAAGGAAGGCGTTTGTATTTTGCTATCGCCTTGTCGGTCAAAAGACCCGCCAGCACTTCCCCGTGGAGGGAAGCCTGGCGGATTATGTTGACAATACCGGGATGGATAATATCCGCGGTCATGCCCAGATATACGGTTTTCATGCTGTCCTCACGGGACAGTATACAGACTTTTACTCTTCTTGTCTAATGAACGCGTCGCTATAGCCGGTGGTCTTGAAGCGCTGGAGCAGGGCCCCGCATTCGCCCATATTGACCGGGCCTATGAGGACGCGGTACAGGGGATGATCCGGCCCGCCGGCTATCTGTACGGAAAGGGGATAGGTCCTTCCCAGCCGTGAAAGTTCGGCCTCTACCGAATCGGTATAGGAATACGCGCCAAGCTGGAG